>NZ_CAMZMX010000014.1:0-113578 GCF_947311875.1 Pseudomonas sp. PARCl1 | reverse complement strand
GCACCAAGGCGTTCGCGCGCAAATCCCACAGGAATAATTGGCCCGAAACAAACGTAGGAGCGAGCGCAGCTCGCGATGCGCCGCGCGGGCGGCGCTCGCTCTAACAGGCGCTGCATACCTTGTGGCAAACACCTGTCAGCCCTGATGCGATCCCCGTGGGAGCTGGCTTGCCAGCGATGGGGCCAGTACAGGCGATCAAGGAACATGGGCCAACCGCGCCCTGCGGGCACGCCAGCCGGCCACCAGCGATGGCCCCAACGCCACCAGGGCCGAGCCGAACACCACCGTCACCGCCCCCACATAGCCCAGCGCATTGATGTCTTCAGCGTGCACATAGTCAGGCCATACCAGCGCCGCCAACGCCACTGCAACAAAAGTCACCAGCGGCGTCAGTGCCAGCGTGGCACTCACCCGTGATGCCTCCCAGTGCGCCAGCGCTTCGGCGAACGCGCCATAAGCCACCAGGGTATTCAGGCAGCACGCCAGCAACAGCCAGCCCTGCACCGGGGTCAGTTGCAACGCCTGCAGCGGGTGCACCCAGGGCGTGAGCAGCGCGGCGCAACTGAGGTAGATCACCATCATGACCTGCTGCGAATGCCACACCGTCAACAACTGCTTCTGGCTCAGGGCATAGAACACCCAGATGCTGGTGGCCAGCAATATGGTCAGCACACCCGTGGTGTAGGCCCCCAGCGAGGTCAGCAGTTCGTCCAGGCGCTGGTTGAAGAACAGGCCAAACCCCGCCAGCAGCACCAGCAGCCCTACACCCTGCCCCAGGCTGAAGCGCTCACGGAATACGAACACACTGGCCACCAGCAGCAACACCGGGCCAATCTGCACCACCAACTGTGCAGTACCCGGGCTAAGCAGGTTGAGCCCGATCAGGTACAGCACGTAGTTGCCCATCAAGCCGAAGACAGCAACGGCCACCAGGCCCTTGCCCTTTGCTGGCAGTTTACGAATGGAGGGCAACCGCCGCTGGGCCGCCAGCCAGGCAAACAGCAGGCCGCCCGAGACCAGCAAGCGGTACCAGGTGACGGTGATCGGGTCGACCACTTGCAGTACCTGCTTGAGCTTGATCGGCAGAATGCCCCAGAGCAGCGCCGTCAAGAGTGCCAGGAACAGGCCATAGCCCCAGCGGCCGGAAGTGGTATGCATAAAGTCCTCGATCAAGCCCGTGGTGGCGATTGCTTGATTCTACGGGCTTGCTGGGGAGGTGCGGGGGAACGTGCCGAGAAAAGAATTCATCAGGTCATTCTTTTGCAGCATGGCTTGAGGCCAAACCCGGCAATCTACTTCTTGTGCTTGGCAAACGCCGCCTCAAGCGCCTCGTTGATGGTGCGCAGCACCTTCACCCGGGCCCAGCGCTTGTCGTTGGCCTCTACCAATGTCCATGGCGCAATCTCGCTGCTGGTACGGTCGACCATGTCCCCCACGGCCTGGGCGTAGTCATCCCATTTGTCCCGGTTGCGCCAGTCATCCTCGGTGATCTTGTAGCGCTTGAACGGGATCTGCTCGCGCTCTTCGAAGCGCTCCAGCTGGGTCTGCTGGTCGATGGCCAGCCAGAACTTGACCAACACCACCCCGGCGTTCACCAACTGTTCCTCGAAATCATTGATCTCGCCGTAGGCGCGCATCCAGTCAGCCGGCGTGCAGAACCCCTCTACCCGCTCCACCAGCACCCGCCCATACCAGGAGCGGTCAAAAATGGTGAACTTGCCCCGCGCCGGAATGTGCCGCCAGAAGCGCCACAGGTAAGGCTGCGCGCGCTCTTCTTCGGTGGGCGCGGCAATCGGCACGATACGGTACTGGCGGGGGTCCAGCGCAGCGGCCACCCGGCGGATGGCCCCGCCTTTGCCGGCAGCATCGTTGCCTTCGAACACCGCCACCAAGGCATGGCGGCGCATGCGCTTGTCCCGCAGCAGCCCGGCGAGGCGGGCCTGCTCGGTTACCAGTTGTTCCTGGTAATCGGCCTTGTCCAGGCGCACGCTCAAGTCCAGCGCCCCCAGCAGGCTGCGGTCATCGATGCTACGCCCCAATGGGGCCACGTTCCCCTGGTGCTTGCCCTTGGGGTTGTTGGCCAGCGCGGCCTGCAAGCTTTCCAGCAGGATGCGCCCGACCGCCAGGCTACGGTAGTTGGGGTCGACCCCCTCGACGATGTGCCACGGTGCATAATCGCGGCTGGTACGGCGCAGCACGCGCTCGCCAAAGCGTACGAAGCGGTCGTAGGTTTTCGACTGCTGCCAGTCCAGCGGGCTGATTTTCCAGCTGTGCAACGGGTCGTCCTTCAGCGATTTCAGGCGCGCCTTCATCTGCTTCTTGGACAGGTGGAACCAGAACTTGATGATCAGCGCACCTTCGTCGCAGAGCATTTGCTCCAGGCGTTCGGCGCCGGTGATGGCCTGGTCGAGCACGGCATCCTTGAGCACCCCGTGCACCCGCCCCTGCAGCATCTGGCTGTACCAGTTGCCAAAAAACACGCCCATCCGCCCCTTCGGCGGCAAGGCCCGCCAATAGCGCCATGCCGGCGGCCGGGCCAGCTCTTCGTCGGTCTGCTGGTCGAAGGTCAGCACATCGATCATGCGCGGGTCCATCCACTCGTTCAGCAGCTTTACCGTCTCACCCTTGCCAGCGCCTTCAACGCCGTTGATCAGCACGATCACCGGGAAGCGCGCCTGCTGCTTGAGTTCGTACTGGGCTTCGAGCAGGGCCTCGCGCAACGCGGGCACCTCGGCGTCGTAAGCCTCCTTGTCGATGCTATGGCCGATTTCGGCGGATTCGAACATGCAATGGCTCCTTCAATGGATAACCAAGACTAGCGGAATTCGAAGCTGCAAGCTGCAAGCTGCAAGCTGCAAGCTGCAAGCTGCAAGCTGCAAGAAAACGTAAGCCATGCCACCATCTGCTTTTTCTAGCCACTTGCGACTTGCGACTTGCCACTTGCCACTTGCCACTTGCAACTTGCCACTCATCTCCAGCGAACCAGCCATGCCTGAACCCACCCTTCTCCAGCACGCCCAGATCGACTGGGACGACCAGGGCCGCCCCCATTCGCGGCAGTACGACGACGTCTATTTCGCGGTCAACGAAGGCATCGAAGAAACCAAGCATGTGTTCCTCGGCCAGACCCGCCTGGCCGAACGCTTCGCCAACCTGCCCGCACACAGCAGCCTGGTGATCGGCGAGACCGGCTTTGGCACCGGCATGAACTTCTTCTGCGCATGGCAATTGTTCGACCAGCATGCGCCCAGCGGTGCACGCCTGCATTTCGTCAGTGTCGAAAAGTACCCCCTGGGCGCTGCCGACATGGCCCGCGCCGTACGCCTGTGGCCGGAGCTCGCCGCCTACACCGAGCCGCTGCTGGCCCAGTATGTGGCGGTGCACCCCGGCTTTCAGCAGTTCACCTTCGCCGAAGGCCGGGTCACCCTGACCCTGCTGATCGGCGATGTGCTGGAGCAGCTGCCGCAGCTCGATGCACAGGTCGACGTGTGGTTCCTCGACGGCTTCGCCCCGGCCAAGAACCCCGACATGTGGACCCCGCAGCTGTTCGCCCAGCTGGCGCGGCTGTCCCACGCCGGAACAGTGCTGGGCACCTTCACCACCACCGGCTGGGTGCGCCGCAGCCTGGTCGAAGCGGGCTTCGCCATGAAGAAGGTTCCGGGTATCGGCAAAAAGTGGGAAGTGATGAGCGGCGCCTACGTCGGCGCCCTGCCCGCCCCTGGCGCCCCCTGGTATGCACGCCCGCCCGCCACGCCGGGCCCGCGCCAGGCACTGGTTATCGGCGCCGGGCTCGCCGGCAGCGCCAGCGCGGCCAGCCTGGCCCGGCGTGGCTGGCAGGTGACCGTGCTGGAACGCCATGACGCCGCCGCGCAGGAAGCCTCGGGCAACCCGCAGGGGGTGCTGTACCTCAAGCTGTCCGCCCATGGCACGGCGTTGTCGCAGCTGATCCTGTCCGGCTTCGGCTACACCCGGCGCCAGCTCGAACGCCTGCAACGGGGCCAGGACTGGGATGCCTGCGGCGTGCTGCAACTGGCGTTCGACGCCAAGGAAGCCGAGCGCCAGGGCAAACTGGCTGGCGCGTTCGACCACGACCTGCTGCACGCGCTGCAACGTACCGAGGCCGAA
This sequence comes from Pseudomonas sp. PARCl1, assembly GCF_947311875.1. Taxonomy (NCBI): domain Bacteria; kingdom Pseudomonadati; phylum Pseudomonadota; class Gammaproteobacteria; order Pseudomonadales; family Pseudomonadaceae; genus Pseudomonas; species Pseudomonas sp. PARCl1. The sequence goes on along the minus strand of NZ_CAMZMX010000014.1, from coordinate 109,453 downwards.
GCCGTCGCCGGCGTCGCCCTGCCGGCTGGCGGGCTGTTCTACCCCGAAGGCGGCTGGGTCCACCCGCCTGCCCTGTGCCAGCAGCAGTTGCAGCACCCTGGTATCCGGCTGGTGACCCACCAGGAAGTCATCGAGCTGCGCAAAGTGGCTGACCAGTGGCAAGCCTGGGCCGGCGAGCGCCTGCTGGCCAGCGCGCCGGTGGTGATTCTGGCCGCAGCCGCCGAGGTCCGCCGCTTCGACGCCTGTGCCGGGTTGCCGCTCAAGCGCATCCGCGGCCAGATCACCCGCTTGCCGGCCACCGTCGGCAGCCGGGCACTGCGCACCGTGGTGTGCGCCGAGGGCTACGTGGCACCGCCGCGTGGCGATGAACATACCTTGGGCGCGAGCTTTGATTTCAACAGTGACAACCTGGCGCCGACGGTGGCCGAACACCAGGGCAACCTGGCGTTGCTGGACGACATATCGACCGACCTGGCACAACGCCTGGGCGTGGCAACGCTGAACCCTGAGCACCTGCAAGGGCGGGCCGCATTCCGCTGCACCAGCCCGGATTACCTACCGATTGTCGGGCCGCTGGCCGATGCACAGGCGTTTGCCGACACCTACGCGGTACTGGCGCGTGATGCGCGACAGGTGCCGCAAGCCCCTTGCCCCTGGCTGGGCGGGCTGTATGTGAACAGCGGGCATGGCTCGCGCGGGTTGATCACCGCGCCGTTGAGTGGGGAATTGCTCGCGGCGTGGGTGTGCGGGGAGCCGCTGCCGGTGCCTCAAGGCGTGGCGCAGGCTTGCCATCCTAACCGGTTCGCCCTGCGCAGGCTGATACGGGGCAAGTGATGGAACCGGGGGCTGCGGTGCAGCCCAATCGCGACACCGGGCCGTTCCGGCAAGGCAAAACCGGTGTCGCGATTGAGCAGAAAAGCGTCGCAGGCCGCAGCCGCATATAACAGATTGTTCTAAAACTCTCATAAAGCACATGGGTCAGTTCCTTAAGGTGCCCTAATCCGGGGCATCACTTCCCCAACGGAAAAACCGGTAAGGACTTATGTGCGGATTAGCAGGAGTATTGGAAAAGGGGGTTTTAAAGGCTTTCAGGGGCTATAAATCCCCCTGAATCCCCCATAAAAAACCTCTTTTGGTACAAAAAGTGGTACGAGCAATCCGCACTACTCCTCCTCTATTTTCTGCCGAGCAAGGCCTCGTACTCTTGCTCGCACTGCTTCCCAGCTATTCGGGCGCGGTCATAAGCCTGCGCCAACTCTCGATTCGTAGCGACAGACCGGTCGAGCAGGTCGGAGAGCACCATGGCGGCGCGGGTGGCTGCCTGGCCTCTGGAGACAGCGGCGGTATCCGTGCTGGGGCAACTGACGGTGGCGGCGAGCTTGCTGGCTTCGTCGCGCAGCCGCTGGCCAGCAGCATTGGCGTCAGCAGCGCCAGCATCAGCAATCGTTCTTTCTTCATGCGCTTTTACCCTCGCCTCTTGCTGCGCGTCTGCGCTCCGGTGTTCTTCCTGGCGCGCCGATCGTTCGCCGATGACCTCGGCTAGCCGGTCACCGCTGTCTCGTTGGGCTGATGCCTGCCCCGCGTTCGCTCGCTCTACCGAGCGGCCGTGCTGGTAGGCCGCCCAGTGGGATCCCAGCAGCACAGCAACCGCCAATATGGCCCAGCCCTTCATGCCAGAGCCCGCCGGATACCCTCGTCGATTACCTCGGCCTTGTACGGATTGCTGCCGTTCTCGTGGACGATGATGCCGACCACGGCTTCGCGCAGCACCTGCGGCTTGGAGATGTCGATAGAGTCGCGCACGCCCACACCCAGGCGCTTGGCGATAGCCTGCGCGTACGCCAGGGTGTTGTTCTCGGTGCTGGGCGCCCAACGGCTGATGAACTCCAGCGGGGTGTCGATGCCAGGCCGGCCAAGGCCGGGCATCCCATCCTTGCCTCGATAGTTGAGCAGCAGCTTGCCCAGGGCACGAATGCCGTTCTCAGGATGGTCAAAGCGAGCGAAGCGCGGCTTGGCCACGCCTACCTCAAGGCCCAGCTGCCCCTGCCAGGCGTTGCGCGGGTTGTAATCGATGTTGCCGGGGTTCCGGTTACGGATGCCGCGAGGTGTGGACATGCTTTTCTCCAGGCGAAAAAAAGCCCGCGCTGGGCGGGCCGCATAAGTTGACAGATCAGTTCTTGTTCCACTGAATGCTCAACATCGCATCAAATGGCAAAGCGCCTGCTGAAACGGCCTTGAATTGACCTATGTTCTCGGCTGCGTAGGGTGATAGCAATACGACCCCGTTAGCAGCCTGGACGGCCCCGGAGAACTTCGAGATCGTGCCAAGGCCAAGCGCGTCGGACTCCCCATATGAGTTGGTAGCAGGATCGTACCAGCCCACTCTGTCATAGTTGTTTGGGGGGAAAATGATGCGCCCATCTGCGACAGGAGCGGATCCGCGAAACTTCGCGCCACCGGCCGGGGCTGGAATGGTGTATTGCGTATTGGAACGCCAGCGGTAGATGGAGATGGTGGTTGCGGAGTAAGGGGTGCAAACCACGTCACCACTAGGAAGCTTGGACGATCCATGATAGGCAGATGAAACTATGCCAGTCGGCCCATTTGAAACGGTGTTGGTTACAGGGTCGTAGAGCTTGAACGCTTGCGAACTGAACGGGATAAGCAAGATCTTTCCGTTTGGCAACTCTTCAGCACCGCAGAAATATGGGCTCCCCGTTCCTCCGTGCGCAGGCCCTTCAGTAAATTCGTTGGTGACCGGATCATAAATACCGATGGTTGTCTTGGTCCCAGGCACCAAGATAACTTTGTTCGTGATGCTTGAAACGACCGCCCCGAAATATCCGATTGTTCCCGAGCCGAGCACGGGCCCAAGCCTGAATTCCTTACGCAGAACATCGTAGAGACCGATGCTAGGAGAAAGCAGCGGCGCCATTACCACCAGGCCGGTGTCGGCATGATAGCAACCACCCCTAAACCGAGCGGAACCAACAGGAACTGCGTCAGCTTCCGTGTAGGTGCCTGCCACAGGGTCAGATATTCCAACGTTTCCTTTGCTGTAAGGAATATGGAGCACCTTCCCGCCAGGAATATTCACCGCACCATAGAACTTCTCTGCATTACTGCCAGCAGATGGACCTGAAGTGTATGTATTAGGTTTGGTGCCTGAAAAACTCCTGATGGCCTGATCCATCTTGTAGGACTGTACTGAGAACGACGACACTTTATGACCGTATGCCTGAGCACGCATTGCCATGGTTTGAATTCCTTATGGATTTGCAGGATCGCTGACGACGCTGACGCGCGGTGCGCTTGTTCCAGAAACAATATCTTGCTCGAAGACTTTCGAAATACGGATTTGCTTATTGGTCACCCGACCATTGTCGTAAATCACATATATAGCGCCGGCTTCGCCGAAGGCTACGATCGGATAAGAGACTTGGATATTTGGGTCAGGCTCAACGACCTTTTTGTAGGCGTATGTCTGACCTTCATCGTCTGAAAGACCGACAGTCAGCGTTCTTCTTACGCCGTCGTTGTTCCAGCACAGAAGAACGCGCCCAGAAGAAGATCGCCCAAGCCACATCCGTGAAGATGAGCTTGGCACGGCCGCGGTATAGTCCTGCCAAGGCGTCCATGTCTTCATCAGATCTTTGCTGACCGAGTACTGCACCTGCGAGGGTTCATTGGCTACGCCCCAGCGAAGCAGCGCCAGCACGCTCCCATCCGAGCGCTGAACAAACTCGGTTTCGAAGAATCCGCTGTACTGCCCGTTGTTGTTCGGGGGCAACTGTGCAATATGCTTCAGTTTCTGTCCGCGCCAGTCGATTTCGTAGATGTGCGGGCCTACATGGTCCATGTACAGAGGTGGCTCAAGCGCATTGAACCTCCACCCGTCCAGGGCGATGTACCACTTGCCGTTCACTTCGACAGGGCGCCTTGGATCCCCAAAGTAGGACAGCCGGAAGGGCTGACCCCACACAGGGAATTCGGCATTTGGATTCTGGCAAATCACTGCCCAGGCACCGCCCACGCCATCGTAATGTTGGTTGTTTCCGATCACTCCGTGGAAGAGCCATAGCCTTCCATCTGGGTCGGTCCAAAGCATCGGGTCAACAATTTGATTCCCAGGAAATTCTGGAGAATATGTCAGGTACCCATACTCTTTTACGGTAAGGCAGTCATCGTCTGAGTAGGCAAGAACTGCAAAGTTTCCGGGCCCCTCTCCTGGCTCAGAGGTAACCTGGCTGGTATCTATTTCTTTGTTCTCGGCGCGCCATGCTGCCCAGAATCTAGAGGTTCCTGTCTTTGCAATTGTCGCTGTCGCCTGATAGTTCCTATCCGCCAACCTATAAACTGGGTCTTGTGTATTTCTTTCAATCCTTGCTGGAGAATCTACAAATACCCAAGTCGGGCGCGCCTCCAGCGATGACTCGATATCCAAGCAGGATGTGATTTTCTTACTTAGCGTGTCGATGCTGAAAGCGACTGTGCCATCTTTGCACAGATAGGTCAGGGCATTGACTGAGTCCGGCAGTGTCTCATACGCAGGAAAGTTGCTGCGATCAACATGACCAGCATCACCTTCGAGCACTTCAGACTTCTTGTTGATTTCAAGATCGAAAAAGTGCTTTCGCCTCTGCGTGTCGATGCGACCAACAGGCGCGCCGTCGATAAGCTGGATCACTGCATTAGGGTTGTCGCTTGGAAGCGCTTGAAGAATAGCCCCGTCCAATACCAGTTCACTCGCGCCAGAGAGTTGGTTTTCGGTTCGATAAAACCGTGCATCGACCGTTGCTGAATTTGCAGGCTGGTTCACGAACCGTAACCAGACCTTTGTGGTGTTGTTCCATGCATACCAGCCATTCAGGTTGGGATCCTGATCGCCATCGACCACCGCAACGACGGCGTCTCGCGTCTGTGGATCCGCATTCATTGCCGCATACGACGTGTAGCGCTTGTTATTGAGGTCGTCGCCAAGGTTGGCGGCGGTCTCCTCCATCTGGGAGATGGCAGCAGCCGCTGTCGAATTGACCGCCTCCTGTGCAGCTTCGACAGTTGGATCAATCTGGGCTTTCGCATCGATAACCAAGTTGTGGTAGGCCTGCCACGTGTAACGCTGACGCCCAAATCTATCTGTAAACGTTTCTTCCAGACTGACCATGCCCTCATCAAATCCGATGGCGTTGTCGTTTAGATCGCGCGGGTCATTGCTGGGAGCCGGGTTATTGGTGTTGTAGCGCATGGGATCTCCGGGCACAAAAAAGCCCGCACTTGGCGGGCATGCTCGTCAGGGTCCGGTCAGGCCGGCGGGAATAAGTCGTCGTAGGTGTAAACGCGGGCGTCGTAGGGCATTCCCTTCATCGCCACATTGCCGTTTGCGGGATCGGAACTGGTGATCAGCACCGGGTACGCCCACCGCGAGGCCGGGCCGAACAGGATATGCGGTGGCTCAAACGGCCCGTCGACCTCGGGCGTGAAGTCGAGGGCATCCACCAGCACCGTGTACTGGTCCACCTGCGTGGCAGTCCATGGCCCGGACAGAGTGCCGTCCAACTTACGCAAGCCGATCCGGTGCTCGCCACCGGCGCTGAAGTCCAGTGGCTCCGACGAGATCAAAAGCGTTCCCGATCCAGTGACCTCGAAGGCCAGCAGAATCGCGCTCTGGCACCGCTTTGGCGCGTCATCAGCAACGGCCGCGAAGCTCAGATAGCCGCTGTTGCTGCCGTCCATCTCGGTTTCCCAGGTGTAGGTGTCGGTGCGGAACTTCTGGTGGCCACGTCGACGCATGCCGAACCGCCACGCCCTGGCCTTCTCGCTGACCCCCGGTATCTTGACCTTCTCGACCTTGATCCCGAGGTCGCCTGGCCATCGGCACTCAACCGTCTCCCAGGCCCACGTCTCGCGGGAGAAGTACTCCACGTCCACACCGTCGAAGTCGTTGATCGACGGCATCGCACCGCTGATCTTCAACATCTTGGTCATGTTCTGCGGCGAGTACGTCTGGGTCTTCGGGCCGTAGGTCACATCGAACGCTGCCCGAGCACTGTCCCGCACTGGGCGCAGCAGGCCCCGGAAGGTAACCAACTCACCGAATCCGCACGCCAGCGCATTGTTCACCATGTCCTTCACGGTGATCGTTGCGTCGAGCGTGTCGTCGTAGGTGTCGCCGCGGGCTACACAGATTTCGTGGAAGGCCTGCCATTCGGGAAGATCGAGGTCTTCATCGGTATAGCCGCGCTGCTTCAGCTGGTAGATGCACCAGGGCACGATGTCACGCACTGGCCCAGCACCCCCATCCAGCAGTGGCAGGATGCGGGTAACCTCGGCGTTTACCTGGCTCTCGGACTGCGCTGAAAGCCGGTCACCGCCACGGATGGTGCAGGTCATCACGGTCAGGCCGGGGTAGCTGGTTGGCGAGCTCTGCATGCGGCCGCGCAGGTCAGTCCACGTGGCGTCGTCATTGGCTTCTTCATTGATCCGGCCTGGCCTATCCTTGGCAAGTTTGCGCACCCTCGCCTCAGCTCGCATCGGATAGGGCAGCGCTACACGCTCAGTGAATCCTTGCGCGTCCCGACTGCCCCCGACATTGGTGATCTCGATGACCGTCCACGCGCCGGCGATATCCATGTCTCGGTATTCAAACGCGTAGTACGTTGGAATCTCATAAAACTGACCTTCCCGACCGATCCCGAGGAGACCGCCGGCATAGGTGATGGTCCATTCGAGCTCGGTTACCTTCTCGTTTTCAGGGCAGCAGGCGAACGGCCCACGGTAACCACCCTGCAGGTTTGAAGCATCCAGCGTAACCAGGCCGTTCACGGTCTGCATGTTGTCGAAGCCCGGCCAACCAGCATCCACGGCGCCGGAGGATGTCAGGCGCTCCACCTCCAGCAAGCTGGTGCTGAATGCCGTGATCCGGTACCGCAACCCGCGGGGGCCAATCGTCGCCAGGCCCTGCCCAAGTGCCAGCCCTACCACCGGCTCGCCCCCGTCATAGTTCAGGGTCATTTCGGCAGGCTGCTCTGGCGTTCCACTGGTGGTCGGCGTGCCCGTCACGCGGACAGGAGACGAACCCAGGATAGTGGCCGCGCCCGAAGCCGTGATTGCCTGCCCTGTAAATGGGGTCAGCTCGACAAACCTCAGTCGTCCGCTGATCTGCTGAGCCTGGATGGGGGCTCCACCGAGCTGGCTGTTCAGTTCATAAACAAGGCCGTCTAAGTCGGCTATCGCCGTGCTCAGCGTTACCGGGTAGGTGGACCCGCCGCGCGCCAGGGTGAAGCTCAGCGGCGTGACATTGAAGTCATACCGGCTTGGAGCTGCCGACCCAGTGAGAGTCGATGCAGTGCCTGGGCTGGGTGGAATGGCTGGACGGTATGGTGTGTAGCTGTACACGACGTACAGCCCAGCGTTCGCCCCCGCCACTTCGATCGGCATGCCAGGTGCTGGATTCAGCATCCACAGAGGCCCGCGGACAATGTCGCGCCCAGCGCCACCGTCGATCACTGTGTAGGTGTACGGGGCCAGCGCCCTGACGATGACACCGTTCGACCAGTCTGCGGGGAACTGGCCGGACCCAGCAGGCACGCTGATGGTGTCACCCACGAACTGGTAGGCCGAAGCAGTAGCGGACCGGGTGAGGTCCGTGGCCACGGTCAGTTCCAGGCCGGCAGAACCGCTGGAGCTTGCCCCTACCTCCGGGACGTTGAACCAGTTGATATGGGCCGGATCACCAGACAGGTCAGCGCCTGGCGGGTAGATCGTGAACTCGGCGTCGGCGCCCAAAGATATCAGCGGGGTTTCCCCTACCTTCACCTTGGTGGTCGGTACCTGATACTCACCCTCACCGATGTACAGCAGCATTTCCACCCGCTGATCACGCGGCGCAACATGAAACCGGCGAGGCTGGGCCAGGTAGGATGGGTAGACCCGTTGGTGTCCAGCGATCTGACGTACCGGGTCGCCAAGCTTTACCTTGTTGCCCTTGGCGCTGGCTTCGGTCAGGGGGTCGCCCTGCTGGGTGCCAGCGCTGGACGGCATACCGGGCATCTTGGGCATGATCGACTTCAGGACCGCCTTGGCACCCTTGAACAGGGCAAAGGTGATGGAGAATGGGTCGGTACCCTTGGGCTCACGGTAGATCTGTAACAGGTCTGATGGCTTGAATTGGACCTTGTGCCACAAGCGCTGCTCGATCACCTCATCATTGAGGACAATGCTGATTGGCGGGCTCTCGCGGCGCTCGTAGGACGGGGCCAGCGACTTCAGCCAACCCTCGATAGTCATCCGGCGGTCGGTCTTCCAGGTGCCCAGCGGAGCCGTGTTGCTCAGCTTGTTCGGATAAAATTCGATCATCGGTAGTACACCACCCTCGGGTGAGCGGCTTCGAACTCGCCAGTGGTCCGGAGGCATGCACCGCCGGGGTTTGTGTCCAGCACCTTCAGCCTGCCTTCGCTTTCCACCACCACGCCGACGTGCAGGCACAGCGAGCCTCGGAACACGGCGGCGATTGCCCCTGGCTCTGGCGCGCACTCTTCCATTCCTTGGCGAAGGTCGTGATAGGCCTCGGTGTTGGCCCTGAGCCTGTTCTTGCCCACGGCGCCGAGGCTGGGCAGCAGCGGCAGGCCGAACAGTTCATGGCGTACCGCGATGCACAGCCCCCAGCAATCGAAGGCAATAGGACCCCTTGCACCCTCGCGGTACGGGGCGCGCATGAATTTCTCGATCATGGTCAGATGTACTTCAGGCCAGGTGCCAGGGAGGTGGTCAGGACGGTGCGCAGACCGTTGGTGTTGAGCAGGTCGAAAAAGCCGGCGGTGAGCTGAGCGATATCGGTGTCGGTGTCGTACTCCCGGCTGAGCAGTGTCATTCGGTATCGCTCCTGGGGGAACGAAAGGTCTTCAGCCAAGTACCTGCGCACAGTGATGATGAATCGCTTACCGCCCTCCTTGCTGGCCTCGATTACCTCCTGGACCTCACCGGTGACGTTATCCAGACCCATGACGATGTTCTGGAACCCGCTGTTGTCGTTGGCTGGCAGGGCATAGTCCATGGCCATCGCCGTGAAGGTCAGCGTCCGCCCGTCTTCCGTCGTGCAGGTCCGATCTTCATAACCAGCACAGTAGAGATGGGAGACTTCGCTCCCAAGCTCCCTGCCCTCCACGGTATCCACCAGCTCGCCTCTGCCCGAGGCGTAACATTCCTCGATCAGGCTCATGCTTTAGACCACTCCCTATTAATTGCCAGATCAATAATGCTCTTGCCAAACCATAAGTCAGGAAACTGCTCCCAGCCCTCCGGCATAAGCGGACGCCGGCGAAGCTCCAGCCTGACCGAGTAACGCCAAAAAGAGAGCTGAACAAGGACTGGCCCTTCATATATCTGGAGAAACCTAGCCTCGTAAGGCTTCGTTCCTTCAGGCGTCTGGAGCGGGCAGTTGAACCACTCAAGGCCATTCCCCAAAGTCCTGGCATACCATGCTTCAAAGAACGAAGCCTGGGCCTCATTGAATATGAAGCTCGCAGAAACATATGTCGGTACATAACTATGCCGGATACGTCGTCTGGATCGCCCTGTAACCATTGATGTCCTGATCATCGGGTCAACTGTTTCGAGCGAGTAATTTTCCTGCAATGGCCAAGGTAGTTGCTTAGGGAAATCGATTGCTGCCATAAATCAACTTCCTCGCCTGGTTAGTCCATAGGCATCTTCAAGTGCTTGGGCTCGTTCGCCGCCGCCCCATATATCCGCGACAAATACGTCGGCGCGTTCTTGTCCATTAGGATCTGTTCGACGTTCAACTGTGCCCGCCTTGTTTCGATCGCCAATGATGTTGATGACAGTGCCGCCGCCCCCGCCATTGGAACGCAAATCTTCCAGGGTGCGATCCAGCTTCGCGCTGGTCGCGGCTGTGGTGACTCGCTCGCCCTTTTGCAGCAACCAAGTGCCGTCCTCGGGCACCGAGTCGATGCCGTCGTGCGCCATGCCGGCCACAGAATTGATCACCGACATGAAACTTCCCGCCGACCCCATGGCCGACGCGGCGGCAGCCGGAGCAGCAAAAGGACCAACCAAGGGGATCGCTGCCGTCGAGGTAAAGGCGTTGAGCGCCGCCATGGCAACCTGTGCCGTTCCCCACTGGATCAGCATCCGGAGGGCCGTTTCAGCAAATGTGGCAGCCATGTCGGAGAACGACAGCTTGCCGGTAGTGACAAACCCGTAGAGGGCATCAGTCAGCCCAGTGAACGTTTCAGCGCCAGCGCTCTGCATGTTGCTGTACAGATCCATGCTGGCCTGGGCCTGGTTGGCAATGCCGCTGATGAAGCCGGCAGTTCCATTCTGCTGCAGCCTGTCTAGGTCCTCGTAGTACTTCTCCTGCATGGCGCGGCGCTTTTCGAGGGCATCCTCAAGGATCGCCGTCTCTCGCTCGTACGCCGAGTCGGAAACGTCGCCGCCCTCATGCCGCTGCCGAAGGTCTTCAAGCTGGTCTTGGTAATCCTGCTCGATCGCCAGCAGATCCAAAGCACGCTGCTTCATTTCGTCACTGCTGTAGGCATTCAGCAACGGCGCGTCCAAGGCGCGCTGATCAATGTTCAGTTGCCGCTTCACGCTTGCGTCAAACCCGGCGACAGCCTTGTCATCCTCCTTGGCCTGCTTCAGCTTGTTCAGCTGGTCCAGTTCAGCGGCCAGGCCCTTCAGGCGTTCTTGCTGCTTGGCGCTCAAGCCCTGCAGGTTGCCCGATTCCAGTTCGAACTGGAGCTTGGCCACCTCGGTGGCCTGCTTGCGCTTGTCCGTCTCGGTGTTGATCAGGGCAATTTGTCGCTTGTAGCCTTCCTCGGCTGTGTCGAACTGGCCTTGGAGTTTCTTCGCTGCGGCTTCAGCGGCTTTGGCGGCTTCTTGTTGGGCGGGCGTCAGCGCGGTGAAACTGCCAAGTTGGCCCTTGCGCAGCTCTGCTAGCAAATCGGCAAGCTCTTTGACTTGATTGGTGCTCCCCTGGCCTGGCTTTTCGTCAAACGAGGCCATGAGATCGCCGTACCCTATGGCCAACTCTCCCATCTTCGCCTTCGCATCGCCGATGGTCTTTCCCATGGCATCAACGTTTTTGAAGGCGTTGTAGATCCTGACCGGTGGCAGATACCTATCCCACCACTTTGCATCCTCCCCGCCGACCATTGCGTTATCGACATCAGAAAGTGTCTTGAGGCCAATACCTAGTAGGTGTATGCCTGCAACAGTACCAACAGCGAACTTTCCAAGCGCCCTAAAACTCGCAGCGAGATCATCAGAAACACGCTTGGCTAGCACTCCGTTTATGGTCGTGTCGCTAAGCCTGGTTGCGAAATTCGCAAGAGTCGGCAGCAGAGCGCTTGTGATTTGATTGCCAAGGCCGCTGATTGACTGTTCGACCAACCAGTTAGCAGCCTTCAGCTCCTGAGCCGCACGAATAGTTTTCTCATCCATGATTGAACCAGCCGCGGCGGCTGCATCGCCGAATCGATTGAATCCTTCGGAGTTATTCCTCAGAAGCGGTAACAGCGCCGTGGCGTCACTTGCGATCGCCTCAAGATAGAAGGTCATATCCGACTGGCTGACCTTAGCTTTCTCGAGAGTGGACACATACAGCCCTAAAGCCTGGCTTCCACTTAAGTTCCGGAATTGATCAGCCGTGACGCCGACCTTGGGCGCGACCTGCTCGAAAAAGTCCGCCATCCCGCCGCCGCCGGTGTTTAGGAAGTCACCTACCTTATCGTTCACGTCCTTGAGGATGTCAGCAAGCTTGTCTTGCTCTACGCCTACTGTTTTTGCCCCCACTGCAAGCTTCTGGAAGTCTGTAGTGCTGACGTTCGCGACCGACGCCAGATTGGTTATTTCCGAGGCGGAATTGATGGCCGAAACTGTCATTGCGGTTATGGCGGTTATGCCAGTCGCCAGGCCCGCGCCGATAGCTGTACCTACTGCCTTGGCATTCTTCTCGATCTGCTTCCGCCACTTTTCTGAGCTGCGCTCAGCCTTATCCATGCCGGCAACAAAACCGCCTACTTGGGCAATGACATCAAGAGTCAAAGTGCCGAGAGATCTTGACGCCATTATTTTCTCCGGACATTAAAAAACCCGCACTTGGCGGGTTTCCATTTCACTTTAGTATTCGAGACTTCTCCCGATCGAACTCCTCGGCAGTTAAAGCCCCGCTGTTTCGGAGAGCCGAAATTTTCTCAAGCTCTTCATACCTAGACGAACTACCGACTCTCTGAACCTCCTCAACTGGAACTGGCTTGCTTATGAATGCCCATATCAGGCAAACGAGCCACACAACACCAGTCCACCCCAAAAGGAGATTCAACATAAAAATCGCTGTGTAATTCTCATGATGCCGCTTGAAAGCAATCATCATAGGGAGAAAGTACAAAACAAACGAGACAGCAAAAATCAAATAAGAGGTGCCGGTGATTAATTCCATGGCCAATCCCTTTGGTCGAAACCTGCCAATTTACCATCATCGCCAGCAGGGTTGCACCACTACGCCCATGTAGCCTTGGCATCCTCCAGGGAGATCGGCTTGTCGTCCTTATCGTGCGGCGTGAAGTCCTCGACGGTGTAGGGCTCTGGCCGCTTCTTCGGGTCGCGGGCTTGGTTGGCCAGGATCATGGCCAGCAGGGCCGTAGAGCGCTCGACCCGCATGCCCATATGCAGCGAACCCCGGCGCTGCCGGAATTTAACCCAGGACCTGAACTCGCGCAGGCTTAGGTTTTCCTTGGCCTGCGCGATCGTGCAGCCGCCTACACCGGAGAGGACGAGTTCGTGCCAGATTTCGTCTCGCTCGGTGAGTTCTTCGTCTTTCCCAGGTCGTTCACCTCTTGGATAGCAAACAGAAGGGCGACGGACAGTGCGCCATCGAGAGAGCCGAGGCGTTTGGTACTATCGGGGTCTTTTTCCAGTTCAACTGGATCGAGCGGCCCGTGGGTAATGTCCAGCGGGCTGCTAAACACCGGGTTGCCGTGCTCGTCACAGATGGATGCGGCAATGCGGCCAGCGATGCTGTCCTGCTTGCTCGCTACCGAGATCACATCACTCACCGCAGTCTGGTAACCCATCGGACGAACGTAGACGGTGGCAGTGAAGTCAGTATCGTTCTGGCGCCATTTGATTTCCTTTTCCACCGGGCGACCAGTGAACGAGCCAGCGCCCTTGAGCGCGTCGAGTGTCAACTTCATGTTTTACCTCAGGCGTTGATGGTCTTGGGGATCCAGGCAGAACCGCCCGAACGCTGGATGGTTGCCGCCGTGGTAACCGCCGCATTGGCAGCAAAGTCGAACGGGAAATCAGAAACGTAGCCGTCAAACAGGAACCAGGTGCGGGTTGGCGGGAGTACGAAATCATCAGCCTCGCCCAGTACTGCAGTCGCAGCAGCGCCAGTACCAGCTCCGCCAGTGAACGAGACCGTTGGCCTGGTGGTGTACCCGGTACCAGCATTGGTTATATCAAATCCGACCACCTCGCCGTCCTCGATAATCGCGGTCGCAGCAGCACCAGTACCGCCACCACCAGAGAACGCAACGGTCGGAGCTGAGGTGTAGCCGGCGCCGCCACTGGTCAGTTCTATGGCCGCCAGCGCGCCAGCAACCCCAACTGTCGGCTTGATGTCCTTGCCGTCCGACCAGCCCACCACCCAGCGAATGCTCTCGATCGTGTCGTCTTCCGAGATCTGGTGCAGGCGAACATGGGAGGGGTTGCGTGGGTCGACGTTGAGGGTCAGCGAAGCCTGGCCAGGGGTACGCAGACCGCGCAGGTACTTACGCACAGTGTCACTGAGGCAGGTCACTTCAACCTGGTCGGCCGGGTTGCCACCTGGGCTGAAGGCGGTGGCGCACTCAACCTCCATGACTTCAAATACAGTGGGGTTTGAAGCTTTGGGCACCAGGGCATAGACCTGGGTACCCTGAGCGAGAATCGCCATGGGTTTCTCCAATTGCGGGCAAAAGAAAACCCGCACTGGGCGGGCTATTGGGGTTGGTTTCAGCTCTAGCGGTGGACCATCCAATCCACGTCAAAACTGGTTCGATAATTCTTGGTCTCGGGGTCGCGGCCCTCGGTACCCCAGCGGGTGACGTAGGCCTCAAGTTCAACCGCGTCACGGATGGCATCACGAACCTTCCTGGCGGAATCGCCAGTAGCGGCATACACATCGACCTGCAGGGTGAAGCCGTCCAGATCAGGGCGCCCAGCCAGGTAGTTCTCAGGATTACCGTTGACGATCTGCCACACGGCATATGGCTTGGCCACACCCTGCTCAGCCTCCCCAAACGAGTAGAGACGAATCGCGGTTCCGCTGCCGAGCAACGCGGTCACGGCCGTGCTCCGCAGGCAGGCCTGTACAATGGGTGGTGTCATGCCGTGGCCCCCCTCCTCGCTGCGCGCCGGATAGCGCGGTCGATCGACTTCTCGTACTCAGTTACGAAAGTGTTGGTCACCTCGCTGATGCTGTTGGCCAAGGCCGGGCGCATGAACGGCACTGCAGCCATCTTCTCGGTGCCGAACTCAAGCAATCGCCAGTGAGGTGTGGGGGCATTCTGGCTCAAGTCCCCGCCATTCTTGAGTACCGCGCCGTGCAGCACGCCGATCCGGAAACCCAGGTCGCCGGTGCGCTTGAACAGCCGCCCGTTCCAGCGCAGCACGATGTTGTCGGCAATCGAGCGGCCAGTTGCCTTGTCATCAATACGCTCGGCGCCGGCCTTGGCCTTTTGCACTACCACTTGGGCAGCCTTCCTTAGCGCTGCCCGTCCACCCTTGCGGCGAATGTCGTAGCTGACGGCATCCAGCTTGCCGAGCAGGCTATCCAGGCCAGTGATGGAGAACTCGACACCGTCAACCATCCTTTACCCCCTTCTCGACCAAAATCGTCAAGTAATCCAGCCCGGACTTAGCGTCAGCCAGGGGCGGACCGACGATGCTATATACATCGTCCCGGTACAGGATGCGCATGGTAGGGAGCACGCCCGGGCGGTAACGGATCACCATGCGGCCGGTGGCCTGCGCCTGGCCGGCCTGCGCCGCGATGAAGTCTCTGGCCGACAGGTCTTCGACACTGGCCGGGCATTTCTCCCAGCGGGTCACCCATTCAGGTTCACCGAACTCCAGGGTATCCGGGTCACGCACCGGTCGCAGTTCCTGAATGTCGATGCGGTGCCGTAGCCTACCGGCCTGCATCACACACCCATCCGGATGCGGTAAGGCATCAGTAGGTGCTGAGACGCCAGCGGTAGCTCAGTGGCGATCGTGCCGGTGACGACATCCTCGCGGTTGGCGAACAGGTGACCCAGTTTGAGCAGGCAAGCCGCCTGGATGGCAGGGTTCAGCACCATGCCGTAGGCGATGGAATCCGCCACGTCGTAGGCGTCCGCCAGCGCTTTGCGTGCGTATTCCAGCTGCCGGCAGCGCAGGGTGTGGTCCTGCTCAGCCTCAGCGGCAGCTACGGCTGCTGCGTTGGCTTCCTTGGCTTGCTGCATTGCCGCTGGCACACCAGCGCGGGCAGCATCAAGCGCCACCTGGTCAAGGTAAAAACGGCGGTTGAGGAACTGCATGGCCGCCTCCTCCGCAGCATCGAGCTGCGCCTGGACCAGCACCTGGTCGTCAGGCTCAGCCAGCAGGTGGTGCATGGCCAAGTCGATGGCGATCACGGACATGGATCACTCCTTGGCCTTGGTGGATGCTCCCTTGCCGCCCTTGTTGGTCGGCTCCGGGGCCTTCTTGTTCTCGGGTTCCTGGGCTTGCTTCTCGTCGTAGTCCTCGATCAGGCCATTACGCAGCAAGTCGCGAGCACGCAGCTCGTCGACGGTGATCTCCGTGTTGCGCTTAGCGTACTGGCCGTCGTTGTTGAAGCCCTTGATGGTTTTCACTTTGACTTCTGGCATGTGCAGTCACGCCCGGTTTCCCGGGCGCGCTCCTGGGCAGATTAAGGGGTGTCCTCGAACTCGCCGTGTACGAACGATTCAGGGCGGTACACCGCCAACGCCAGGCGCTCCTCGGCGCGGATGGTGACCATGTTGGTGCGGAAGTTGTCGCCGTCCTCGGTGGAGACCTCTACGGCCGCTTCCTCGCGGTCGAACACCTGGGCGGCAATGTTCATCGCGCCGACCAGGAACTCGCCCTCTGGCACCGCGTTGCTGTCCACTACCGGCAGCTTCCAGAGACGCTGCACGCCGCCTTCCTGGACGTTCACCCAGATGTAGGAGCCGTTCGCGTCCTTGGTCAGCTCGATGTCGGCCCAGTCCACCGGGTTGAGGGCGATGGCCGAAGCGCGATACTCGGCTACGCGCACCTGCAGAATCGCTCGGCGCAGGGTGTCGATCTTGGTGTCACCAGTTTTGCGCAGCGCCTCGTTGAAGGCGGTCGCCTGGGGAATGAGGCCCAGCAGGTTCTGGCCGGTACCGTCGCCAGCGAGGAGCTGCTCCTCTTCCTTGTACTTCAGGCCGTAGATCGCGCGGCCGTTGATGTAGCTCTGCAGGAGCGGGATGTCCGAAAGCACCTGCTTGGAAGCGCGGAACCAGTGGGCGATGGTGATGACGTTGGTGGTCTTCAGGCCGAAGGACAGGTCGGACTGGGCTTTCGCAGCGCCCTCACCCGCCTGGGGCGCTGCCATGTTCTGGAAGCCGGTTTCCTGCACGAACTCAACCGAGCTCGAGCCGGTGCGACCCGGCATGATCAGATCGCGGATGGTGAACTCGCGCTCAGGCCCTACCACGATGCCAGGAACGCGGGTCGGTTGGATGCCGGCACCTACGCCACCGGTCCCCGTGGTAGCGCTGGTGATGTTGGTAACGGCCTTGCGACCTACGCGGACGATGCCCCGGCCGCGAGTCTGCAGCGACTTGAAGTCGTCGCACTCGGTCAGCTCCTCGCCAGCCGATTTGAAGTCGACCGGGTCATTGGCGGAGAAGCGGCGGGCCATCTTCTGCTCGATCTCCTGCAGGCGGTCCTGCAGGCCCAAGCCGTCCTTCACCAGGCCATCTAGGATGGTCTTGGTGTCGGCCAGGATGGTGCCGTGCGACTTGATCTCTTCGGCGGCCTTGGCAGCGAATGCCTTGATCTCTTTGTCGCGCTCGTCGAGCAGGTCGTTGACCGCTTTCAGCTGCAGTTTGTCGTCGGCGTGCTCCTTGCGCTGGAACTGGCGATGTTCGGAGCGAGCCTGGTTGCTCATGGCGTTATGCATGATGAATCCTCAAAACGATGGGAGAGAAAGTGCCGGGCGCGACTTCAGCGCCTCGACGATTTCGATTGCTGCCAGGTCGCCCTCGGACTCGCTCCGGAGCAGGTGCTGCAACCCGCGGTTGGCAATCACCGCGGACTGAGTTTTCGAGAAGCCTGCCTCGCGCAGGAGCAGCTCAAATTCCGGCATCGAAGGCAGGCCGCCGTGGGCAAGCTTCGATTTGATGGTGTCGGTTCGCGCCTCGTCGTTGGCCGGCACCGTGACGATGGAGATTTCGATCAAGTCCAGCTTGGTCAGCGTCCTGATCCGAGTCTTCTCGTCGAAGCTCGACTCTCGGACGTAGTAACCAATCGACAAACCGGTGATCGAGCGGGTCTGCATTCCGCGGTACGCGATGCGCGCATACGGGGCGTCCTGCAGCCAGAGCTCGCCGGCGCCGAACAGCCCTCGGTCGTCTTCCTTCATGCTGCCGATGTCCCAGCTGCCGATAGGCTCGCCGGTGCGGTGCTGCCAGAGCACTGGGAAGGTTCGTGCCTTGGCCCTGGCGTCCTCGATCGATTCGAGGAAGGCGCCAGGCGCGACGACCTCGTTGTAGCTGTCGACCACGCCGAACACCGAGCCGTAGCCAGAAAAAAGGCCGTCTTCACCGACAGCCTTTACGTCATAGTCGAAGGAGCGGTACTTGACCGCCGCCAGTCGATCCTTGTGTCTCATGGGGTGTTACCTCTTGGCTGGTCGTTGAGCCAGTCGAGCAGCGCCGCCTTGGCCTGGTTGGCGCCGCCGGGGTCTTCGCCCAGCTTGTCGATCGGCAGCATGTTGGATTGCACGGTGAGCTTTGCCGCGTTACCACCCTCCGGCGGCAAGTTTTCTTTGCGCCGACAGTCGTCCCGGGTGTAGATCCCGTTCTGAGTCATCGAGCTGTAGAAGGCCGCCCGTGCGGCACTGTCCATGCGAAGCAGCCCTTCCGGGTTGAACTTCACGTAGAAGCGACGGCGCTCATCGGGGCGAAGCAGACGCCGGTTGGCGCACATCTCGATGCGTTTGATCCAGGGGAGCAGGGTGAACGACAGGAAGCCGATCATCTGCTGCTCCATGCCAGTGCCCCAGCTGGTGGAGTTCTGCGTGTGCCCCACCATCCACGGCGGCACTCGGAACCAGCGGCAAATCTCCTCGACGTTGAACGCCCTGGTCTGCAGCATCTGGGCATCCTCCGGCGTCATGGAGACCTGTTGGTACTTCATGCCAGCCTCGAGGACCATGGTTTTGCCGTGGTTCGTTGCGCCGGAGAACTGTTTGATCATGTCCTCGCGGATGTCCTTCCGCTGGTCCGGCTTGAGGATCTGGTCGGTGGACAGGACGCCGCCCAGCTTCATGCCGTTGGCGAACATCTTCGCCGCCGACTCATCAGCAGCCATGGCTGAGCCCAGAACCTGCCGGCCATAGGCCAACGGCGAGAGACCACACAATGGGTCTACGCCGAAAGCGCGCACGTGCACCATCTGATCCTCGGTCAACGTGTGAGGCTTGCCGAAGTTGTCGGTGTAGCGGTACTCAATGGAGCCGTCCGCCAGGCGCCGCGGGGGCGACATGTTCTGCGGCAGAAGGAACTCCAGACTCGTCAAGGCACGGCCGCTCTGGTGGGGCTCACAGAATGCATTCCCCTGCAGTAGCAGGCTAGCCATCACGTTCTCCCAGAACTCCACGGGGGTTTGGTCGGCGTTGGGCTGCTGGCTGATGACGAAGTTGACCGGGTGAGAGCTCGCCACCACCGGCGCACCGTTCCTGTCCTCGTACAAGGCGATCGGCAGCGTGGCGATGGTTTCAGCGATCAAGCGCACGCATGCCCAAACAGTCGAGAGCTGGAGCGCCGTCTGCTGGCTGACCACCTTCCCTGAGGCCGAGTCGGTACCGTAGAAGGTGTTCCAGAAGGCGGAGTCGGTTAGGCCGATCTTGCGGCCCGCCCATCCCGCCAGGCTCGATGCCGCTCCCGGCTCGGCCGACTTCACCAGGGCCTGGCCGAGGATCTGCGTGAGTGATTTAGCCACCGATCAACCCCTTGCGAATGAAGCCCGCGGCGATCAGTAGCGAACCGGCAGCGGCCAGCAGCGCGTAACCCAAGCCGGCCAGCACGTATACACCAGCGACGCCCAGCAGCAAGCCGCCGGCGGCAAGCACCAGAAAGATGATCAGGCCAGTTTTCATAGGTAGTCCCGTTAGCCAACCACGATCGGGCTGGCAAGAAAGTCATCGAAGTGGCCGGAGTCATCGATACCGAGCTTGATGGCCACGGCGCAGCCGGTGATCAGGCTCACCATGCCGTCGATCTTGTTCTCCGGGCGCTCCTTGTTGGGGTAGATGTTGTCCTTCACGTCCAGCTTCGCCACCACGTTCGAGGCCATCCACGTCAGCACCGGGCAGCCACCGTGGGCCAGCTTTCGCTGCAACACCAGGGCTTCAACCTCTTTCATGGGCTCACTCAGGTTTTGCACCGTCTGACGCAGCTCAACCATCGGCAATCCTTCGGCGTCCATCTCCTGAGCAAGCTGGGTGGCCTGCCACGGGTCGTAGGCGTAGGCCCGGATGTCGAAGCGACCGGCAAACTCGCGCATGTCCTCTTTGATGACTTCGAAGTCGGTGACCTCTCCGTCGGTCAGGGTCAGCAGGCCGAGAGCATCGAACTCGCGGTACCGCGCGGTGTTGCTGTCCAGCTCCTCCAGCACCCGCGCTTCTGGCAGGTAGTACCTAGCGTGGATATGCCAGAACGGATCGTCGCCATTGGGCGGGAAGATCAGCAGGTTCGCAGCAATGTCGATCTTGCTCGCCAGGTCGAGACTGCCGTAGCAGGGACGGCCCTCCAGTTCTGCAAGGCTCTTTCTGGCCGGGGCCTCTTTCCAGCGCAGCATGTTGAGCCAGGCATTCTTGGCGCCCACCCACTCGTTCAGGTGCTTGGTGCGGAAGGTAGCCTGCTTGGTTGCCGACTGCATCGCGTCACGCTGGCGGGCCAGCAGGAAGTCCTCGCCGACCGAAATACCGAAGTTCGGATTCGCTTTGCGCAGCGCGATCTCACTGGTCCAGTCATCACCATGGTCAATGGTATAGAGCGCCGGCCAGAGATCCGGACGCTCAATGACGCCTTCCAGCATCCGTTCCGAGTCGCGTATCAGCTGGTGGCACGGCCCGCCGATGCTGGAGCCCGCAGTGGTGATGACCAGCATAATGGGCTGCTCGCGGGCGCCCATGCCGGTCTCCATGGTGTCGTAGAGCGTAGAATCTTGATGTTCGTGGTACTCGTCGACCACCGAACAGGACGGCGAAGATCCGTCGCCAGGCTTGCCGATGACCGGCTCGAAGCGCGACCCATCGGCCAGGACGACCATGTTCGAGGCATTCACATCGACGCCATAGTGCTCCCGCAAGTCATCGGTACGCTCGACCATCAGCTTGGCCGGCCTGAACACCTCCCAGGCCTGCTTCTCTGTGGTCGCACCCGAGTAGACCTCGGCGCCGAACTCTCCGTCGGCAACGAACATGTACAGACCCACACCGCCGCCGATGATCGATTTGCCGTTCTTCCTAGGCACGAACACCAGAATCGTCCGGTAACGCCGGGTGCCATCCTTCTTGCGAACCCAGCCGAACGGCACGCAAACCGAGAAGAGCTGCCAGGGCTCCAGCTTGATCAGCTGCTTTTTTCCGCCCCATTTACCCTTGGTGTGCGGCAGAAGCTGCAGGAACTTGGCGACCTTCTCCGCCTTGGCTGGATCAAATTTGTACGGAAAATCCTTGCGCTTGGAGGCAGCCAGGTCATCGAGGTGACGTTTGGCCAGTAGCTGAATCCATTTGCAGACGAGGATCTTCCCGGCGACGACATCCTTGGCGTACTTTTCTGCCGCCTTCATCAGCGGAAATATCACCTTGGCCATTACAGCTCCGCGAATGCATTGCCCTTCGGCGCGTCTTTTTTACCCCCGCCCACCTTGGACCGGTCAGCCGGCGTCATGCCGAACTTGCCGAGCATGGCCTCCAGGCGCACGAGCTTGGCGGCAGGGAAATCGAGGGGGTCGTTACGGAACTGGGCCAAAAGGTTCGCGGCCAATTCTAGGCTGAGTCGGTCGGAGTTGGTCAGCACATCCCGCGGGGCGTACTTCGCGATCTCCTTCCAGGCGTGGAGCACTGCTCCATTGATGTGAGCCGGCGGGGCGGTCAGCTCGCCCACCGGTTCAGCATCCTCGCGGCGCCGCTGGGGGTCTTTCTTGAACGCACCCGTCAGCTCAAGCACGTTCGTCGGCTTGCGCGGTCGGGCCATTTTGGAAACCTGAATTTTGCGGAAATGGAAAAAAGGCTGAGGGCGCGGTGTCCGAGCTAAAAGGCCCAGACTTTGAGGGTGCCCCACCCCCTCAGGGCGTTTTTTGCCCTAAAAACGCGCAGAAATCGGGGTTTTGACGTGTTTCAGCCGCCACGTACACCCCCTATTGACTCTCGCTGGGTCTTCACCTTGTGGCAGTCGTGGTTGATGGCCCTGAGGTTGCTGTCATCGTCCGTGCCGCCGTGGGCCAGCGCGACGATGTGGTCAACTTCATCTGCCTCGCGAATCCTTTCCAGCCTGGTGCAGTCGTCGCACCGGCACAGGTACTGATCACGCTTGAGGATGCGGTCACGCAGCCGACGCCATGGCCGGCCGCCACGACCTGAGCCCTTGCGTGTAGCCCAGGCTTTGGCCTGCTCGGCAGCCAGATCGGCATGGCCGTCACAGTAACCATTGGCATTGCGGTGCAGCGATCGACAGCCTTGGGCTCTACATGGGCGCTGCGGCCTTAACGGCATGGCGTGCCATCCAGGTAGGACCGCGGTTCAGCTTCAGGGTCAGCATCGTCACCGTCAGCCAGCGCCTCGATCAGTGCCAGGTTCTGCGTTGCGATCTGCTCCAGCAGTGCGGTCTGTTTGCGCTGTTCGTCCAGTAAGTCGCTGACGCTTGGCTGCAGCTGGGCGGTGATGCCCGCCTCAAGCACGATCAGCTCACACTTGAGTCGATCAGCTGTCCCTGCCAGGTGTTGAGTCAGTCGCTCGCGCACCTCCGTCTTGATCGGGAACGGAACGCTGACCACCAACAGGTCGCCCTTCTTCGGGCTCAGCTGCTCGATTTGTTGCGAATAGGTTTGCTGCTCGCTCATACGCCACCTTTGTCCACTTGTTGATCCACTCGCGCCGAGCGGCGCATCCACTACAGGCCATTGCTCACCTCCTGTACCAGGTCAGCTGGTAGCACCGCGCATCGGCGGGTATCTCGGCGATGGGCCAGCGCAAGCAGCCCATGTACTTTCGCTCTGGCCGGGTGCGGCTCACACGCAGCGTCTGCACCAAATAGGCAGATCCGGCAGCAGTGGTTATGAAATCACTGACTGCAATGCCGTCGGCACCGTCGACATACAGCCTGCATGGTGTATAGGGTTGCTTGGCCATGTTCGATTAGCTCTCTCGCGCAATGAAATCGGCGCATCCGCGGGGTCGTCGGAACGACATTCCGCCCGGATGGTCGTAGCGGAAAGATCTGGAGAAACCGTGATGAAAGAAATCGAAGAGCTTATAGACAGGTGCGTTTTGCTAACCGAGAAGCTTGAAGGCCTACTGGAGGAGCATCCCGTGGCGTCCGGATCAGTTGTTTATCAAACTGCCGTTCGTGTCCTCACCATGCAGGTTAATCAGCTTCAGCAAGATGTAATTACCAAAGCAGCGCGCGGAGTCATCCACGAAAGGGATCAGCTTCAACCGGTCCCCGGTCGAGTGCTTCACTAATCTGGCTGAACGCATGATCAGCGTGCTCGCGCCACAAAACGGCGCATGTCTATTTTGTGGCGCGGATTAATCGACCTTGCGGCTCGGCAGCTTGAAGTCGGTGACGCGATCAGCAATGGCGCGGACCTTCTCGACACCAAGGAAGCCAACCCAGCCACCCACAAACGTCGACATGCTCTGCGGCAGGCCGAAGAACTCCAGGCCGCTGATGATCGTCAGGGTCAGGCCGCCGCATATGGCGCCCTCCACCAGCATCTGCCGGCGAGTGCCGCCACCGTAAGTGATGCGCAGTACAGCCATGGCGCAAGACAGGCCAGCCGCGTACAGCAGGGGCGAATGCTGGCTCAACCATGCGAGGGCAACCGCCCAGGTGTCTGGTTTGTCTGGCATGTTGGACATCCGGGTTCCTCCCTTGCGGGGAGCAAAAAAGAAAGGCCCGCCGTTTTGGCGAACCCTTGGAATGGGTGCGGAGGGCCGGTGCTTCCCGGCTTGGTGGTCTGGATCGCTGGGTCACGTACCCCAGACTCTCATCGCGTAGCCGATCAGGGAGCGCACGGCTTTGATCGACGCCACTACCGACTTAGCCCAGCTGCCTGAGCGTGTCATCCGCATAAAAAAGCCCGCACAGGGCGGGCAAAGAGGGATCGTGCTTTTTTAAATCTGGTGGCTGTAGAACAGCGAGTACGACTCGATACCGTCGTTGGGCTGCTTAATGCCAGCGTTGGAGTAGTGAATCGCTCGGATGCCAACCTTCTGCGTCTCGCCGATCTTCAAGCCCGCACCGATGCGGTCTTCGAAGTTGAAGGCCGAACCAAAGTCCTGGTCACCTGCGGACGTACCAGAGAAGACCGCCAGGCCGATGCCAGCCTCAACGAATGGCTTCACGTTACCGCTGCCGAACTCGTAAACGAAAACTGGCGCAAAGGACAGCGAGTGAGCGCCACCTGAAGCATCGCCTGCTTCCCAGTAGGTGTAGCCAGCATCCCAATAACCGGTGAGGCGGCCAGTACTGGATTCAAACCAGCTTTTGTCCCAGTTAAATCCAATGCCGACGCGCGCTGTAAGACCACCTTGGCCTGTCGCGCCAAGCGCTCCGGATAGCTCAGCCGCTCCGGCGGACGCAGCGAAAAGGGAAAGCGCCACAACGGCGAGAACGTTTTTCATACTCACGGTCTTCCATATTATTGAGTAGCAACCTATCAGAATCATAGCGCTATCAAATCGTTCCCTCATACAAGAAAAATGCTTTTTCTGGAGGGCTACCTGAATCGAAGCCCCTCAAAAACACAAAACCCCGACACGATGGCCGGGGTTTGTCTGTGTCGCGTAACGTTGCAAGCTGGACACGCTGCTATGAAAACAGGTGTTTATCCGCCCGCATAGAACTTTTTATGCAGCCTCTCGAAATTCTTCAAGGGCGCAGTCGATCCATGCAACGCCAGCCTTGATGATCTCCCGGGCCTTGCGCTCAGACATGCCCGCCTCCCGGCCGACCCTCATTGCCGGGTGCTTGTAGCCGTAGTAGGCCCACACGAAATCACCCATCTGCTGGTTACGCTTCACCAGCCTGGCCACGGCGCGGTCCACCACCAAGGCCAGATCGTCTGTGATCACATGCTGTCGTGCGCCGCCCACGGATGGGACGTTGTCCCGCATAAGGGCATAGAGCGGTGAAACGTACCGGGGCACTCCCATCTCACACATACGCCAGAACCCCCACTGCTCGAGCAAGTACTCGGTATCGCCCAGCGCCTTGTCCACGTAGGTTCGTTTCTTCATGCAGCCCTCCGGGGCGTTGGGTCGGTATCCAGGCCGAACAGCTCGCGCAGCAGCTTGTCAGCGTGTTTGTTCTTGGCGTTGCCTTCGGTGATCCAGCCTTTGGCGAACTGCTCGAATCCCACATTGGCGCGCGCGGCGTGCCAGTCAGCCACGATGTCCATCAGCGCCGCCGAAGCAATGCGGCCGTTGTTCTGCTCCAGCAGCATACGGTTGCCCACCTTGAGGAACTTGCACTCCACGGCGGTCAGGCTTTTGCGCGGCAATGCCACAGTTACGTTGCTCATCGAGAAACCCCTTGGGCCGCACGGGCCTCGGCAATTCGCACATAGCCCAAGAACTGGTCGGCGGGCATCGACTCCTTGATCACGTCGAGGATGACGCGATCCATGTGCTGCTGGGCGTGCGCCTTGGCCTCCTTGCGCAGTTGGCCGCACCGGTACAGCAGCCGGGTGCGGTCATGGTTCAAGTGCTTGAGCGCGGCCTTCGCCCGGTTGTACCAGGCTCGGTCGTATGGCGTGCCCTGGATGGCGCGCTCGACGGCCTGCGCCAGCGACAGCTCCAGGCGGATAGCGTCAGCCACCAGCTGCTCATGCAGGGCCTCACAGGCCTCAAGCGTCTCTGGCAGCTCGCGTGGGCCGACCAAACGCTGATGCACGCCTTCGGGTTTCGGGGTATTGCCAGTGGCAACAGGCTGCCCGGCACCAGCGCGCTTGGTCACGGTGACCGATACGACGGGCCGGGTCGGAGTGCGAGCGGGTGGTTTGTGGCCTGGCCACAGGTCAAAAAGTTTCATACTGAGCTCCTTTGGTGCGGTGGCGGCCGGCAAATGTCCTGCCCATTTCGACTTCTTCGTTGCTTGGCTGGTACCCGACTAGCTCGACGAACCGGTGATAAGCACCCTGGTGCTGCACCCGGCAGATGCCGGTTTCACCATGACGATTCTTGTCCACGATCAGTTCAGTGACGCCCGACTGCCCCTCCTCGGAATCGCTGTCTCGGTGGACCAGCACCACCACGTCGGCGTCGGCCTCGATCTGGCCAGAGTCACGCAGATCGCTCTTCGTGGGGCGCTTGTTCGCCCGGTTGTTTGGGCCGCGGTTCAACTGCGCCAGCACCATCACGGGCACTCCCAGTTCCTTGGCCAGCCGCTTGATCGACTTGCTGATGTCGGTGACCTGCTCATATCGACTGGCCGACTTACTCTCGCCGTTGACCAGGCCGATGTAGTCCAGCGTGACGGAGCCCAGGCCATGCTCGCGCTTGACCGTGCGGCAGATCTGACGGATATCGCGCATCGTCAGGGAGGCGTCATCACAGAAGATCAGCGGAGCGCCATCGAGCTTGCTCACAGCCGCCGTCAGGCCTGGCCAGTCGCTGTCGGCCATCGAATGTCCTTCGGTGATGTGCTTCAACTGCACGCTACCCACTGAGGCCAGCGACCGGTTTGTCAGCTCCACATCCGTCATCTCAAGGCTGAACACCAGCGACGTGGACTTGGCCACCAACGCCACCCGCTCTGCGATACCCAGGCCCAGGGTGGTCTTGCCGCTACCCGGGGCGCCAGCGATGACGACCATGTGCCCGGCGCAGATGCCGGGAATGAACTTGTCGAGCGATGGCAGCCCGGTATCGAAGCCCAGCACCACCTCGCGGTTGAACCGGCGGTCAATCCCGTCGATTGCCTCGGGCAGGATCTCGCCCACGAAGCGGTACCGCTTGCGGGAATCTAGGCCCTCTGCCTCAAGCGCGATCCAGGCCTGCTGACCCTGCGCCAGAACCTCGTCCAGTGGCTCGCCATCCTTCAGCCGCTCCGACATGATGTGGGCGGCGGCTATCACCCGGCGGGCAACTGAGCGCTGCTTCACGATCCTGGCGTACTCGGTGAAGTTCGCCACGCTTGGCGTGTTGTGAGCGATGTGAGCAGCCACTGCCAACGTGCCACGACCGTCTGCCAAGGCCGGGCGGGCGTCGGAAAGAGTTACCACGTCGATCTGCCGGCCCTTCGCTTTGAGCGCCAGCAGCAGCTCAAACAGCTCCGCGCAATCGGCCTGGTAGAAATCCCCGACCTCAAGCTTCACGTCGTCAATGAGCGCTGGCTGGTGGATCATTGCGCCGATCAGGGCATGCTCTGACTCAGGGCTGTGCAACCGTGACACATCCTTTGTGCAAGCCGCGTAATCTTGGCTGATCATGCCGCCCCTCCTACACGCGCTGACGACCAGGTGAATGGCGCCAGCAAGCCGCCGTTCTCGCGCAGGCGATCCATGGCCCGGGGCCCGATGAAGGCCGGTAGTTGCTCACGGTCTTGATTGCTGACCAGGATCGTCGGTCGAACAAGCTGATAGCGGCGGTCGATAACCTCATGCAGCAGACTGGGCATGAAATCCTTGCCTGGACGCGGCGTGTGCATGCCCACCTCGTCGATCACCAGCAGGTCGACTGCAGCCAGCTCGGCCAGTAGGTCGGACTTCGAAGGCCCAGCGTTGCTCCTGAAGCTGTCAGTCACGGCCTGCATAATCGCCTCGGCGGTGACGATCAGACCCTTGGCACCGTACTCCCGTACGACGTGCTGCAGGATCGCGCATGCCAGGTGGGTTTTACCGTTCCCGACCTCACCCAGCAGCATCAGTGCCCGGCCAGCCCGGTAGTGGCTTTCGAACTCTTCGGCGTAGCGCCGGCAAATAGACTGGGCGCGGACCTTGGCCGATTCGGCGTTAGTGATGAAGCTGTCGAACGTGCACCCACGGAAGCGCGGCGTGATGCCGGTGGCGAACAGGTCACGGTTGAGCTCGTCGGCTTCCTTTTCGGCATACGCAGCGTCCCGCACGCCCACCTCGCACTGGAGGTTCAGGGATTCCCAGCGGCAACGCGGACACTCGGTAGCCTTCCATCCGCCATCAAACTGCTCGACCTGCTTCGTTTCGTACTGGCCATGCCCAGGCACCTCGCATTTAGCAATGCCGGTGGCGCGCTCGCCTGGGGCTGGACTGAATTTAGATGAGGTCATCAGGGTACATCTCCTGGTGGTGGGCAGGTACTTGCAGAACTGCGCTGCGCGAGCCGGTTGCTGGAGCACTCCAGGCATCCTGCTTGAGTCGGTTTACAAGCCATTCCGTCTTGAACCCCTGCCAGCCTGCGGTCATGGCTTCAGCCAGGGCCTTGTCCGAATTGATACCAGCTTGACGGCACTTCTCCAGTTCGCTCAGCACGGTGTTCCAAATCGTCGTATTGAGCGGGCCCTTCTTTTTCCTGAACTGGAAGTAGTCACGGGCGGTTTGCTCCGTCAGATCTTCTGGTGCCAGTTCAAGCATCTGCTCAACCGTGAAACCGTCATTTCCCCTCTTACGGTTCTTTGATGGTTCACCTTTGGGTTCTATTACGGTTCTGGGGGCATCTGGTGCCGGGGTGTCCGGCATCTGGTGCCGGGGTGAGGGGCACGTGGTGCCGGGGTCCCCGGCATCTGGTGCCGGGGGGCATTTAATGCCGGGGGCATAAGATGCCGGGGTTACAGCGTAGTAGGTCGACCTCCCAGCACGCTCTTTCGCCACCAGCAAGCCGACGCCTTCAAGCCAACGGATTGCGTTGCGTACCGCCCGCTCTTTCAGACAGGTGCGCTCGCAGATCTTGGCAATGGAAGGCCAGCAAACACCGTCGTCGTTAGCGTTGTCGGCCAAGGAGATCAGGACTGACTTCTGGGCAGCGCTCATCTCGAGCGGCCAGCAGGCGGTCATCAGGATGGTGCTCACAGCTCAAGCTCCTCTGTGACACGGCGCACGAAGGCGTCGTAGGTTTCAGCCATCTCGAAGCCGCTGTCTTCCATGGCCTGGCGCCCAGCCTTGGCCAGTTCGTAAAGCGTCCAGCGCTCGCGCTCTGGAAAGCCCTTGAACTGGCTGTAGGTAGGCCAGGGGCCTGTGATGATCGACGCGCCAGCGCGCTGCTGGAGCGCCTGGGCAGGGTTTGCGGTCGTGGTCATTGGAGAGTCTCCGAACCAGCGCCGGTGATCTTGGCAACGTGCTGGGCAAGGTCAGTCAGCGATCCACCAGAAAGGCGCAGAACGAGCGAACGCAGCGCTGTCACCGCATCCAGCGAAGAAACCCGCGCCTCGGCCATTTCAAGCGCCTGGGGCGAGTGGTTGCTGATCGTCTCGAACACCTTGTCGGCATAGTTGAACGACGCGCTGGCGAGCTGCAGAGTGGTCAGATGGTCGAAAACCTCGGGCCGCAGTGGCTCGCGCAGAGTGTTGACGATCGGAATGCTGAAGGTTGGCGGCTCACCACCCTCCAGCAGATGCCGACGCTCCTGCTCGAGGTGCTCTCCCGAGACGACCGAAGCATCACTGCCGGTCTGTCGCTCGAACAGCACGCTCAGCGCCAAGCTGGCGCCGACCAGGCCGACATAGGTTTCGTCAAACTCGCGGATCTTGGCGCCATCGCTGACCACCTCGATTGCGTCCATGACGGCCTCGAAGGACAGCAACATCAGAGCCGCATTGGAGAAGCTCTCGAAGTAGGCCTTGTTGATCACCTTGCTCATTGGGCACGCTCCAGGCGCTCGACCAGACCGCGCAGCCGGCGCTTGAGCTTCGTTGTGAGAGCACGCTGGTCAAACCAGCGGCTGTACGCCCCCTCGGTGAACTGGACCACACCGCGATACGCCGGGTCTTCGAAGTCGAAACGGGTGCGCTCGCCATTGCCTGGGCGACCGTGAGCCCTGAAGTAGGTCGCATACATCGCGCTCAGTTCGCGCTTCAGGGAGTTGCGCAGAATCTCGGCCTGCTGGAACTCAACAGCCGCCTCGGCGATCAAGGTCATGAGTTGCGCATGGGTAGGCTTGGCTTTCATTCGTGGTCTCCTGCGACGCCGAACAGTTCGGCCAGGTCAATTTGGTAAACAGCCGTCCAGGCGGCCGCAGGCCAGGAGCGAACCCAGCCGAATCGAGGGTCTTGGACTTTCGGGGCGGACACCCCATGGATGTCACACCAGTTCTTGAGCGGACGGAAACCCTGGCCACCGAAGCTTCGGTGGGCGGCCTTTTCAACCGCCGTCACGGTGGCGTGCTGGCAACCACGACCCAGCTCGTTCTCCAGGTGCATGACCTTGCGGACAGCAGCTGATGCAGTGGCCATGGCGGTGGCTTCTCGCCGACTGCCGATCTCCGCCTTGGTGGCGATCGCATGGTCACGCTGCTCCAACGCCAGCTGCTCAGAACGCTTCGTGGCCAGCAGGTGCTCCAAGGCCGTGATGTAGTCGCCAGGGAGAGCAGGTGCTGGTGCCGGCCTGAAGTAGTTGCTGACCAGTTGGCGCTGGACCGTCCAAGCCAGATCGTCGGTTAGCGACTTGACCAGCATCAGATAGCCCTGCTCGGTCAGGACGATCAAACCGCGATTCGGCACGTCGAAACCTAAACCGCGAATTTCGCTGTTTTCAGATCGAGCGATGACGTAGTAGTCACTACCGACAATGAGCCGGTCACGGTGCTCGCGGAAATTGCGACCAGCAGTGTCATCCGGCCGCTCATGCACCTGGTCGATCATCGCCAGGGTGACTACGCGCTGGCCGCGATACTCGACGACGGGCAGCTGAGTGTTGTGGATGGTGACTAGCTTCATGCCGCACCTCCCGCGCCACGTTTTGCAGGGGTAGGTTTTTGTGGCGCGACGGGCTGCTGGGCTTCAAGGTTGCGGAGGTTTTCATCCATCTTCCGCGCCCACTCCTCGGCATTGGTCGCCCACTCCTTGGCGTGTATGGCCCCGATGCCTGCCAATCGGCCTGCAGTGTCAGACTCGGGCAGCAATTTGCTCACAGCCAGGAACATGGTCTTGAAGTCGTTGAGCTTTTCCCGCAGCACCATCAGGTCGTCGTAGGCTTCATCAGCAATGTTTTGAAGGGTCTTCATTGGGCACCCCCTGCGGCATTCATCAGCTGAAGCAGCTGGCCCTGCGCCTGGTCGGCCAGCATGTACATCGCTTCATGGATGGTGGATTCGCTGAGATGATCGAGTTGAGGAGCGAACCCGGCCTGCGCATCCCCCTTGAGGCTGTCGTTCTCCATCAGGATGGAGGCGAACCCCTCGATAACCCGAAGACGGGCCATGACCTTCTCGCCCAGGTCGCTGGTTGTCGTGCTCATTGAGTCACCTCCGCGCCACAAACTGGAGGGGTTTGGTTTTGTGGCGCGAGGTCTTCGGCGTTGCGGATCGGCACCTCCATGGCGCCGATAAGTGCCTCGACCTGCATGGTCAGAGTGCGGATTGCGTAGATCTCATTGGCCTGGTCACCGCTCTCATCAATGAGAGCACCGAGCAAGATGTTGACGCCCGACAAGATGCTTCCTGCTGCGACAAGGGCAGTGCTGCAGTGCGTGCCAGATTCGACTTGGTACGAGACGCCAGAGATGGTGAAGCGCTGGACATGAGTGGCAAGGGCGGTCATTGGGCACCGCCTTCGCCAAGCTCAAGCTCGGCTTCATGGTGTGCGTACAAGTCGTAGCAAATGAACTCAAGCGCCAGCATAAGACCGTGCTGATCACGATCAGTGAGTGGGTTGTCATCACCAAACTCATGGCTCTCCCGCAAAACTCGGGCAACGCTGTATGCGGCCAGCGAGCCACGGTGTAGCCGATGTAGGCGGAACAAGTCCGGGGCTTGCGCGCTTGGTGGTGCGGTGGTATTTTCCTGTTGCATCGTTTTGTCCTTCTGCAGACAAAGTGGTACCAAAGCCACCCGTTGGCGCGGGTAGCAACTAAGAAGCTCAGCTCAGGCTGGGCTTTTTTGTGGGCGGTCGAAAATCTCAGCCGCTCAGCAAAAACAGGGTTGGGGAAGACTTCATGTAGGGGCCTGCATAGCACTGGATGAAAAAACAGGTACTTTAGGACCTGATTCGATAGTTCCTGCGGAGCTATTCTGTGGGCATGCAGACGAACTGCCTCGACGCTGTCCAGGGAATGGCTTTTCCTCCACCGCTGAAATTTCCCCGGACGCGGTTACAACTACAAAAATCGAACGGCCTTCTCGGATAGCCTTGCTCAAGGCTCCTTGGGTCATACCAAGCTTGGTAGCCGTCCAGGCATGCCGCTTGGCTGCGTATTCAGCAAGAGGGGTGCGCTGCACAGGGTTACTCCGTAGCTCTGACTTTCACAAATAGTGCTTGCGGGATTTTTTAAAGTCAATGCTGGCGGCATTGGAATTTCAGTGCCGCCAGCCATATGGTGAGCTGATGAAAAAGAAAGAACTCTCCCCGGAAGCACTAGCCGAATGCGCAGCCCTCAAGAAAATTTTCATGGAGAAGCGCAAGGAGCTGGGGCTAACTCAAGAAAAGGCCGCCCAGATCCTCGGCATGAATCAGGGGTCGTTGAGTCATTACTTGAACGGCAGGAACGCCCTAAATCTCCATTTCTCGCTTGCGATCGCTTCGCTCTTGGAGGTTCCCGTGAGCTCTTTCTCCAAAAAATATGGAGAAATGCTGAGCGGCCCAGGGGTTGAGCAGATGGCGCTGGATGCATTCAAGGGTTATCGATCAAGCCCGGCTGGAGAAAAAGCTTTCCAGTACGCGGTTGATACAAACGTTGAAGAGGCGAATGCCCCTTATCGACAGGCAAGGAGCTACCCATTGATAAGCTGGGTTTCTGCAGGAGAGCGCTCAGAGTCTCCAAACTACCTTGCACCAGGGGATGGCTCGGATTTCCTGGTGAGCACTGAGAACGCAGGTGAGCATGGTTTTTGGCTTACTGTAAAAGGGCCGTCAATGACAGGACCTGGTGCAACCAGCTTTCCCGAGGGAACTCGAATCCTCGTCAGGCCTGAAGGATTCGATCTCATTAGCGGAAAATACTACGTTGCACGACATACAGACGGCGAAATGACGTTCAAGCAATATGTCTCCGACGCGGGGGCGCGCTATCTCGCCCCGCTTAATCCAGCCTTTAGAACTGTCGAAATGGACAGCGATTGGGAGATCATCGGGCGCGTCGTTGATGCAAAAATCCCAGGGCTGTAAAAAATAATCCCGCAAGGATTGACACAAATAAATCCCGCAAGCACTATTGCTCCATCTTCAACGAAGCATGGAGCATCACCTCATGGAATTTGTCACTTGTGGATCGTGGCGCGGCATTCTCGGTCAAGGCTTGGCTGAACGAGAGCTGTCTTGCTTGGTGGCCGTAGCTGCCGGCCACACTGACAAAGAGATCGCGCAGCGCGACGGTCTTTCTCCTCGCTCCATCAAAGGCCGCATTGAAGCAGCCATGCACAAGCTTGGCGTTTACAAGCGTCCAGCCCTTGTAGCTGAAGCCATGCGCCGCGGACTTATCTCTCCAATGATTCTCGCTCTGTGCGCCATCCTGGTCGGACATTCGATTGTTGGCATTGATGAATTCACCCGCATCCGCCGTTCCGGCGAGCGCAAGGTTGCCGAGACCCGTATTCAACGGCGCGCTGAGTGCGCCTTGGCGGTGGCGTGACGCTACCCGCCTGACCTGATCCAACCCTGACTTTTGCGAAAGCCAACAAACGCGGCGGGCCTTTGCTCGCCCTGGAGAAAGTGATGAAGCACCCATCAATCAGAACGCTAGACCTGCTGATCAACCTGATCTGCGCATTCCTGTACCTGGTCGTTTCGCTGGCCGTACTGCGCTTCATCGCACCGGCCCTGATCAGCAGCGAGTCGGACGGCCTGGTGATCATCGGTTTTGCACTGGTCGTCATCTGGCTGATCGCGTCCATCACCCTCGCCTACCACCTTTTCAACAAGCGCCGTGCTCCTGCGGCAATCACCAAAGAGGAAGACCAATGAAGCGTTTACTCGCTGCTGTATCGCTGTGTGCTATCGCCGTCCTGGGCGGGTGCTCGAAGGTTCCGGCCGGCAATGTCGGGGTCATCGTCAACCTGTACGGCTCGGAGAAAGGGGTTGAGCTCAAGGAGGTCGGTACCGGCAAGTACTGGGTCGGCATCAACGAAGAGCTGTACCTTTTCCCGACGTTCACCCAGACCGAAACCTGGACCGGTGCCGAAACAATCACGTTCCAGACCGTCGAGGGCATGAAGGTTGGCGGCGACGTGGGCATCACCTATGCCGTCGCGCCGGACAAGGTCACCACCCTGTTCCAGAAATACCGCGCCGGCATCGACGAGATCACCAATAAATTCCTGCGCAACATGGTGCGTGACGCCTTCAACGACGTGGCTTCGACCCTGCCTGTAGAAAGCGTGTATGGCGCAGGCAAGGCCGACTTGCTCACCGCAGTGGAGAAACGCGTCCGTGCCCAAGTGGCGCCGATCGGGATCAACTTGGAGCGCATCTACTACGCCTCCGACCTTGCACTACCACCGCAGGTCACTGCCAGCCTGAATGCCAAGATCCAGGCCACGCAGATGGCCGAACAGCGCCGTAACGAGGTTGCCCAGGCCAAGGCTGAGGCCGACAAGGAACGAGCGCGGGCCCAGGGTGAGGCCGACGCCAAGCTGCTGATTGCCCAGGCCGATGCAAAGGCGATCGAGGTGCGCGCCCAAGCTCTGCGAGCCAACCCCGATGTAGTGACCCTCAACGCGGTCGAGAAGTGGGACGGCAAGCTGCCGACCTACACCGGCGGTCAGGCCCCTCTCCCCTTCATCGGCGTCAAGTAAGGCCAATGGGGTGGTGATGGGCACCACCCCTAACCCACACAAGGAGTACCACATGCTTATCCTCACCCGCCGCGTAGGCGAAACCATCCGCATCAACGACGACATCAGCGTTACCGTGCTGGGCGTCAACGGCATGCAGGTTCGCCTGGGCATTGAAGCGCCTGAAGGCGTGGCCGTGCACCGCCAGGAAATCTACGAGCGCATCCAGGAGCAGAAGAAACAGGAGACTGGCCATGACGCTGCCTGATCGAATCAGCCTGGTGCTGAAAGCGCCAGAGGGCGGCAGCCTGGAGCAGGTTCAGCCTTTCGCCCTGCTCGGGGCCCACGTCTCCATCGGTCGCGGTTTGGCGGTAATCGCCGGCGCCAGCCTGGGCGACCTGCAGAACGATGTCGAGGTGCTCAACGAAGCACTGGCCGTGGACAAGCACCTGGCTCTGGCTTCTCCGGAGATGGCAAACCTGCTCAAGCGAATTGACGTGAAAGTAGGTGGCTTGATGGCCGTCGCCGGGCACGGGATGGCACCAAGCGAGGAAATGTGGGCAGAGGCGGAAGATGCTTTGGCCGAGATTGAGTTGGTGCTGAACCTGTCACAGGGCCGGCCCGCAGCACCTTCACATCTGATAAACGGGGCACCGACTAAGAAATTTAGTGAACAAGCTGAAAAAAATGCTCCCCCATCAGTTTCAGCTCCAGATTTCGACATCGATGAGCACGTCCGCATGGCTGCCGATGCCCGCCGGTATCGCTGGCTGCGTAATCGCGAGCGCATCGAAGATCCTGACGAGGACCTGCTGGTGGTTCGCGGCGACAACTGGTTCTCTGCTGAAGAGCTGGATCAGGAGATCGACACCGCCCTGCGCCTGGAGGCCTTGCAGCAGCAGGTGGTGCAGGAGCAGCAGCCATGAACCAGGCCGGCCTCCTTCTGCTGCTGTGGGATGCCCTGCAGCACCGTGAAACCACCTTTGGCCAAGTCATCGACCTTTCCACGGCCTGCGGCTTGGACGGGCGACGGGTGCTGGCCGATCACTTTCGGGGGTTCCCATGCGAATGAAACCTGAGCATGCCCGCCGGCTGCTTGAGCTGGCCAACCGTGGCAACGTCGAGCCGTTGATTTCCCTGATTATCGCTCGACGCGCTGCTCGCCATATGTGCGCCGAGCGTGAGCACGACCATGCCTACTACGCCGAGCAGATCAAGGTGGCTAGCACGGGCCTGCCGTTCACCGCAAGCAAGGTGAAAGAGCTAGAGGCGCAACGTGAAGCTCGTCGCAAGAGTCGTCGGAATAATTTCCTGGTGATCGCGGACTGGCTCCTGCGTGCCGACGACTACCTGACCATCGTGCACGGCCTCGACACCATCCTCGATGTCCTGTCGGTCAATCCAGTGCATAGAGCTGAGGCTGCCGAGTATGCCGCCGAAGCCAGGGGCACGCTTTCTGGGGTGGCGTTCGTGGCCGGGCTGGAGGACAGCGCCAGCACGAAGTCTGGGCGAAAAGAGCCTGACTTCAAGAACGGCCCGCTATTCAACGCCTGCATGCGCCAGTTCGAGCAGATGCTGCTGGACAACCCAGGCGCCCTGCCCGATCCGTTTGCACCTGACGGACCGTTCTACGGCATCCCTACCTACACCCAAATGCCCGACGGCTCCATGGTGAGGAATTCGCCAACGGTGACGGTGCATGACGCCGAGGGCAGTCGAGTAGTTACGGGCAAACCGAGGATTGCAAAATGACCAAGCGTCGTTCAATCAACCCCGCCGCCCTCCCCGCCGTTAGCCAGCCGCTTGGTGGTGGCTTCTTCGCCGGGCGCCTGTTCTTCGACGGCGCCGAGCACGCGGTTATCGATGCAGGCCGGGACTTTGAAGTCGCCGCACACTGGTGGCAGGAGGAAGGCCCGCGCCCACGCATCCGTGGCGCCACGTCCCGCTTCGACGGAATGGCCAACACCCAAGCCATGGCCGCCGAGGGCAGCGCTATTGCCCGCAAGGTTCTGGGCATGAACATCCGTGGCACTTGGGGCTGGCACATCCCCTCCATCGAGGAGCTGCAGGTGCTGCGCTGCAATCTCTTGCAGCTTCCAGAATGGGGTCACGACGGATCGTACACAGTCAGGGGCGCGGCCCAGGCGTTTGGCCTTAGCGAGTACTGGACCAGCAGTCAGAAGTCGAACGCAGCAACTGCCTGGTGCCTTCACATGCTGCCCTGGTGCGTGCCCGATACGAACTGGGTGAGCAAGTGCAAGGGCATCAGGCCGGTGCGCACCTTGCTGATCAGCCAGGAGGCTTTCGTCCACGCTCCGTCGACCGATACGGCCGTGCCCAGCGCCGATTTGCGTGGCCTGGCCAATCAGCAGGCAGTGGCCACCGTTCTGGAGCGGTTCGTGAACGAGGACGCCGGGAAGTTCTACGGGCGGGCCGATGCGCTGGTGGCTGAATTGGCGGCGCTGGCGGGAGGTCAGGCATGAGCATTGTATTGCAGGGTCACAAGCTTAATCAGCGCCAGCTGGACGCTATTACACCGATCATGAACGACTTCATGCACGGGAAGATCAAGGGCAAGAAGAAGCTCGAACAGGCTTGCGCCAAGGCGCTTGAGGCTGCTGGCTGCGCGCTTGGCTATGACACATCAATGCCTGGCGGTGATGCCACGGTCGAGCAGCGGGCCGCTGCCTGGATGCGTGACGGCGACGTAGGTATGTCATCGCGGGCGATTCACGACCACATGCTTGGCGTCCCCGCCCGTGATGGTTACGCCGCCCCTGCCGACCCGGATGACCTCAACCGCTGCATCAAGCTGCTTGAGCTGATCCCCGAGTGGAAACCGCGCATGGGCGAGATGGCTCAGCGCGGGGAGCAGTGGGTAGGGCTGGCCGGCAACTGGGGCGAGATCTGCAAGTGCTTCCTTGATGAAGTCGGGTTGGACTGGTGCAAGGGTAATCGCGCTCCAAAGACTTACCTGCTGATGAAGCAGGCGATGGAAGAGCGGACATGATCAAGCACTTCCAGATCAACACCGCTGGCCGCGACTTCGCCGTTGGTGATATCCACGGCCACTTCACCCGACTGCAACGCGCCCTGGACTTGGTCGGGTTCAATCCTGCCGCTGATCGGCTGTTCTCGGTGGGCGACCTGGTCGATCGTGGGCCTGAGTCGGACCAGGTAGACGCCTGGCTGTCCAAGCCATGGTTTCATGCGGTGCGCGGCAACCATGAGCAGATGGCCATCGACGCCTACCGGCTTGACCCTGATGGCCGTGCAGGTGGGGACCACCTTGCCAACGGCGGCGCTTGGCTCTACGCCAGATCGTCAATTGGGCAAGGCTGCTACGTGCAACTGCTGGCCGACCTGCCGCTGATCATCGAGGTTATGACGCCGCAGGGGTTGGTGGGCATCGTGCACGCTGACTGCCCGCTGCCGACCTGGACCATGCTGCAGGACTGGGCCAAGGGCAATATGCCAGGCCTGCGCAACGTCGAAGAGGCAGTTCAGTGGTCGCGGAGCAGGATCACCCATGAGCAGCACCATGGGGTTGGCTGCGTCCGCGCCGTGGTGGTGGGCCACACCCCTGTTCGGCGCCCGGCTGTCTTGGGCAACGTGTACCACATCGACACCGGCGGCTGGATGGATGGCCACTTTACGCTGCTGAACCTGCACACCCTGCAGGCTCACCCGCCGATTGATCCGAAGCTGAGCTGGGACTGGGAGGATAGACCGTGACCATGAACGAACTCCGCTGCCAGCACTGGAGCCGCTGCTACGCCGCTGGCCTTGCGCGCGGCCTGAGCCACGATCAGGCGAAAGTATTGGCTGATGCGGCCATGTCCAACTTCAACCGTCGGTGGGCGATGTCATGAAAATAGATCGAGATAAGCTGAGGGCGCTGGCCCAAGCCGCTACTGGTGGCCAGTGGGTCACAGAGGGTGAGTACATCAATGAGCACGGCCATCTCCTGTACGCCTACGTTGCACATGAGAAGAGCGGGATGATCGCGGAGGCATTCGCTAACTGCCGGGTTAAGACGGACGAAGAGTGCCGGGCCAATGCGGCTTTCATTGCCGGCGCCAATCCGGCAAATGTTCTCGCCCTCCTGTCGGAGATGGATGCGTTGCATGCGCGGGCTGCCTACTGGCGCCAGCGCGCCAAGAGCGCCGAGGGGCATCTGTACTGCGGCGACTTCCAGGCGGCTTGCAGCGAGGTCCACCGCGCAAGCAGCTTCGCGGACACACCTTTCGATCAGTTGGACGATCGGCAGAAGGCCAAGATCAGTTCGGTGGTCGGTGCGGTGCTGCGTGCGGTGAATGCTCAGCGCGACCGGCGTCGGCCTGCTGACGTGACAGTTCAGCGTGACAAACAAAACCTGACGCATCAGGAGGAGTAGCGATGGCAGCAGCAGAGAATCTGCCCGACGAACAGGCACAAGACAAGGTCACCGAAAAGCGGATGGGCGAGTTGGTTGGGTGCACAGCGAAGGCGCTTCAACGCAAGCGCGAGAAAGGCATCATCCCCAGCTGGGTGTGGATGAAGATCAACGGCAGGATCATGTACAGCAGAAGGAGATATGACGAATGGATCGAAAGCCTGTGGACCTGCCGGCCGGAGTCGAGCTTGTCGGGCGCTCTATCCGAATCCGGTTCACCTGGAACAAGAAGCGTTGCTGCGAGACGCTCCCCCTCCCTCAGACCGCGAAAGGGATCGCAGCAGCCGCGAGTCTACGTGCTCAAGTAAGAGGACTGGACAAGCTCGGCGCCTTGACCCCAGACAAGTACGTCGAGCTGTTTCCGAACACTCGCAGCGTTGCAGTCGTCGAGCAGACTGCGCCCATCTTCTTCGACTACGCCCAGGACTGGCTGAACAGCTTGCAGATCGTCGAAGGCACCCGCAAAAACTACAGGTCTGCTCTACAGGTCTACTGGGTTCCTTACCTGGCTGAGATGCCGATCGACACGATCACCTCAGTAAAGCTGCGCAAGATCATGAACGACATTAAGTGGACCTCCCCTGTCCGGCGCAAGGGCGTGGTGGGGCTCCTCGTGTCGATCTTCCAGCAGGCAGTTGCGGACGAACTGATCGTCAGAAATCCCGCCCTGTCCATTCCCGGCGCGAAGGTTCCGAAGCGCGAGGTCGACCCGTTCACCAAGGATGAGGCCGATTCGATCATTGCTCACCTGACCGAAACGACGAGCGGCATGACCGCCATTTACGCCGCCTATTTTGAGTTCTGTTTCTACACCGGCATGCGCCCAGGAGAGGTGATGGCTCTGCGCTGGAGCGAGATTGATCGCCGCGCCAGGACCGCCAACGTGTGCCGTATCCAGATACGCGGAGTCATCCAGGATCGCACCAAAACGAAGCGCTCGAGGAAAGTTCTGTTGAACGATCGGGCCATGCATGCGCTCGAAAAAGCCAGACCGCTCACCGAGGCTCGTTCAGATTACGTGTTCGCGCCCAGTGGGACGGGAGACCGGTCGGAGATGTTCATTCGCTCCGAGACGAGTCAAAAACGCTACTGGCTGGCGACCCTGCGGAAACTCGGCATCAAGCGCCGCAGGATGTACGACACGCGCCACACGTACGCGACCATGTGCCTGATGGCCGGCATGAACCCGGCATTCATCGCCGCGCAACTCGGGCACAGCGTGCAGGTGCTGCTCTCCACCTATGCCAAGTGGATCAGCTCGCCCAACGACTGGGCTGAGCTTGAGAAGCTGAAAATGTTGGAAAGTGGTACAAAAGTGGTACGAGCTAAGAGCCAGTAGCGCCAAGAGTGCCGAAACTCAAAGGGTCTACGTTGTATGTGCGGATTAGCAGGAGAGTTACGTTTCACCCCCATCGGCCAAGCGCCACGCCCAGCCGACCTGGCTGCGGTAGAGCGCATTACCCATCACCTGGCGCCACGCGGCCCGGATGCCTGGGGCTTCCATAGCCAGGGCCCCATAGCCCTCGGCCACCGCCGCCTGAAAATCATGGACCTGTCCGACGGCTCGGCGCAGCCCATGGTCGACAACACTCTGGGCCTGTCCCTGGCGTTCAACGGTGCCATCTACAATTTCCCCGAGTTGCGCCAGGAGCTGCAGGCCCTGGGCTACCAGTTCTGGTCGGACGGCGACACCGAAGTGCTGCTCAAGGGCTACCACGCCTGGGGTGCGGCGCTACTGCCGAAACTCAACGGCATGTTCGCCCTGGCCATCTGGGAACGCGATAACCAACGTCTGTTCCTGGCCCGCGACCGCCTGGGCGTCAAGCCGCTGTACCTGTCACGCAACGGCGAGCGGCTGCGTTTTGCCTCGACCCTGCCAGCGCTGCTCAAGGGCGGCGACATCGACCCGATGCTCGACCCGGTGGCGCTCAACCACTACCTCAACTTCCATGCCGTGGTGCCGGCACCGCGCACCTTGCTGGCGAACGTGCAAAAGCTGGAACCCGGCACCTGGATGCGTATCGACCGCCACGGCGAAATCGAGCGCCAGACCTGGTGGCAACTGCAATACGGGCCCAACGCCGATGAGCGTGAGCTGGACCTGGAAGGCTGGACCACCCGCGTACTGGACGCGACCCGCGAAGCCGTGGCCATCCGCCAGCGTGCCGCCGTGGACGTGGGCGTGCTGCTGTCCGGCGGTGTCGACTCCAGCCTGCTGGTCGGCCTGCTGCGCGAAGTCGGTGTGGACGACCTGTCGACCTTCTCTATCGGCTTTGAAGATGCCGGCGGCGAGCGCGGCGACGAGTTCCAGTACTCCGACCTGATCGCCAGGCACTACGGCACGCGCCACCACCAGTTGCGCATTGCCGAGCACGAAATCATCGACCAGCTGCCTGCCGCCTTCCGCGCCATGAGCGAGCCGATGGTCAGCCACGACTGCATCGCCTTCTACCTGCTGTCGCGGGAAGTGGCCAAGCATTGCAAGGGCGTGCAAAGCGGCCAGGGCGCCGACGAACTGTTCGCCGGCTACCACTGGTACCCGCAGGTGGACGGCGCCGACGATGCCTACACGGCATACCGCAACGCCTTCTTCGACCGCAGCCACGACGAGTACCGCGATACCGTACAGGCGCCATGGTTGCTGGATACCGATGCCGCTGGCGATTTCGTGCGCGAGCATTTCGCCCGCCCCGGCGCGCCGCAGGCGGTGGACAAGGCCTTGCGCCTGGACAGCACCGTGATGCTGGTCGACGACCCCGTCAAACGGGTCGACAACATGACCATGGCCTGGGGCCTGGAAGCACGCACCCCGTTCCTCGACTACCGCCTGGTAGAGCTGTCGGCACGCGTTCCGGCGCGCTTCAAGCTGCCAGACGGCGGTAAACAGGTGCTCAAGCAAGCCGCACGGCGGGTGATCCCGCATGAAGTGATCGACCGCAAGAAGGGCTACTTCCCGGTACCGGGCCTGAAGCACCTGGAAGGCGCCACACTGGGTTGGGTACGCGAGCTGCTGACCGACCCCAGCCAGGACCGTGGGCTGTTCAACCCAGCCATGCTCGACCGCCTGCTTAGCAACCCGCACGGCCAATTGACGCCACTGCGCGGTTCCAAGCTGTGGCAACTGGCAGCATTGAACCTGTGGCTGAGCGAACAAGGACTCTGACCGATGAAACCCCACGAAATCGCCTACGGTCAGCGCCTGCTGCGTGGCCAGGCGCCGTCCTACGAGCGCCTGCAGGCGCGCCTGGCCGGCGACGGCAGCCAGCCCCACCAACAGCCGCGTGCCGTGCACTGCGGCTGGGGCCGGCTGCTGATTGGCCACACCTATGCCGAGCCGGCCGACCTGGCCGACGACCTGTTGGGCGAATGCCCAGGCGAACGCGATATCGCGCTGTATGTGGCAGCACCACAGCAGGTGCTGGCGCAGGCGCCACAACAGTTGTTCCTCGACCCATCCGACACCCTGCGCCTGTGGTTCACCGATTACCGGCCAGCCCAGCGGGTATTCCGCGGCTTTCGCGTGCGGCGGGCGCAGAACCCGGCTGACTGGCAGGCCATCAACACCTTGTATCAGGTGCGCGGGATGCTGCCGGTCGATGCCGACTTGCTCACCCCTCGGCACCTGGGCGGCCCGGTCTACTGGCTGGCTGAAGACGAAGACAGCGGCGCGGTGATCGGCAGCGTCATGGGCCTGAACCATGCCAAGGCTTTCGATGACCCCGAGAACGGCAGCAGCCTGTGGTGCCTGGCAGTCGACCCGCACTG
This sequence comes from Pseudomonas sp. PARCl1, assembly GCF_947311875.1. Classification (NCBI taxonomy): domain Bacteria; kingdom Pseudomonadati; phylum Pseudomonadota; class Gammaproteobacteria; order Pseudomonadales; family Pseudomonadaceae; genus Pseudomonas; species Pseudomonas sp. PARCl1. The sequence goes on along the minus strand of NZ_CAMZMX010000014.1, from coordinate 66,881 downwards.
CACCCGCCCCGGCGTGGGTGAAGTGCTGGTGCGCCACCTCATCGAGCACTTCATGAGCCGTGGCCTGGCCTATCTCGACCTGTCGGTGCTGCACGACAACCGCCAGGCCAAGCGCCTGTACCAGAAGCTCGGCTTTCGCAACCTGCCCACCTTCGCCGTCAAGCGCAAGAACGGCATCAACGAGCAACTGTTCCTCGGCCCCGGCCCACAGGCCGACCTCAACCCCTATGCACGCATCATCGTCGACGAGGCATTGCGCCGCGGCATCGAGGTACAGGTGGATGACGCCGCCGGCGGGCTGTTCACCCTCAGCCTGGGCGGCCGGCGCATCCGCTGCCGAGAGTCGCTCAGCGACCTGACCAGCGCCGTGACCATGACCCTGTGCCAGGACAAGCGCCTGACCCAGCATGCCCTGCGCACTGCCGGGCTGCAGGTGCCGGCGCAACAATTGGCCGGTAATGCCGACGATAACCTGGCCTTTCTCGACGAGCATGGCGCGGTGGTGGTCAAGCCCGTTGACGGCGAACAAGGCCAGGGCGTAGCGGTAAACCTGACCTGCATCGACGACGTGACCCAGGCGGTCGGCCATGCCCGCCAGTTCGATAGCCGGGTGTTGCTGGAAAGCTTCCATGCCGGCCTCGACCTGCGCATCGTGGTGATCGGCTATGAAGTGGTGGCGGCCGCCGTTCGCCACCCGGCCCAGGTGCTGGGTGACGGCAAGCACAGTGTGCGCCAGTTGATCGAGGCCCAAAGCCGTCGTCGCCAGGCCGCTACGGCGGGTGAAAGCCGTATCCCGCTGGATGAAGAAACCGAACGTACCCTGCGCGCTGCTGGCGTGGGTTACGACGACGTGCTGCCACCCGGCCAGCGCCTGGCCGTGCGGCGCACCGCCAACCTGCACACCGGCGGCACCCTGGAAGACGTTACCGCCCGCCTGCACCCGGTGCTGGCCGACGCAGCCGTGCGCGCTGCGCGGGCGCTGGAAATACCGGTGGTCGGGCTGGACTTCATGGTGCGTGATGCCGAACAGCCCGAGTACGTGATCATCGAAGCCAACGAGCGCGCCGGCTTGGCAAACCACGAACCGCAGCCAACGGCCGAGCGTTTCATCGACCTGCTGTTCCCGCATAGCCGGCCTTTGGCGTAAACCAGTGCCGGGCTCTTCGCGGGTTCATTCGCGAAAAGGCCGGCACAGGAGCAAGGAGTATTCAACCATGTCCGAGCGACATCCCGAACCCGATCTCGAATACCTCAAGCGCGTGCTGCTGGAGATGCTGGCCATCCCCAGCCCGACCGGTTTCACCGACACCATCGTGCGCTACGTGGCCGAACGCCTGGACGAACTGGGCATCCCCTTCGAGCTGACCCGTCGCGGCACCATTCGCGCGACCTTGAAGGGCCGGCAAACCTCGCCCGACCGCGCCGTATCCGCGCACCTCGATACCATCGGCGCCAGCGTGCGCCAACTGCAGGACAACGGCCGGCTGGCCCTGGCGCCGGTTGGCTGCTGGTCCAGCCGCTTCGCCGAGGGCAGCAGGGTCAGCGTGTTCACCGACACCGGCGTGTTGCGCGGCAGCGTCCTGCCGCTGATGGCCAGTGGGCACGCCTTCAACACCGCCATCGACCAGATGCCGGTGAGCTGGGAACACGTGGAAGTCCGCCTGGACGCCTATTGCGCCACCCGCGCCGATTGCGAGGCGCTGGGGGTGAGCATTGGTGACTTCGTGGCCTTCGACCCACTGCCCGAGTTCACAGACAGCGGCCACATCAGCGCCCGTCACCTGGATGACAAGGCCGGTGTCGCGGCGCTGCTCACCGCGCTCAAGGCAGTGGTGGAGAGCGGCCAGCAACCGCTGATCGACTGCCACCCGCTGTTCACCATTACCGAGGAAACCGGGTCGGGCGCAGCGGGTGCCCTGCCTTGGGACGTCAGCGAGTTCGTCGGCATCGACATTGCCCCGGTGGCGCCGGGGCAAGCCTCCAGCGAGCACGCCGTGAGCGTGGCCATGCAGGACTCGTCGGGCCCCTACGATTACCACCTGTCGCGGCACTTGCTGAAACTGGCCGGCGACCGCGACCTGCCCGTACGCCGCGACCTGTTCCGCTACTACTTCAGTGACGCCCATTCGGCGGTAACGGCCGGACACGACATTCGCACCGCGCTGGTGGCGTTCGGCTGCGATGCCACCCACGGCTATGAGCGGACGCACATCGACAGCCTGGCGGCCCTGAGCCAGTTGTTGTCGGCGTACCTGCTCAGCCCGCCGGTGTTTGCCAGCGATTCACAGCCGGCCAATGCCTCGCTGGAGCGCTTCAGCCACCAGCTGGAACACGATGCGCAGATGGAGAGCGACACGCGCGTGCCGGCGGTCGACAGCCTGGTCGGTAACAAGGGCTGAGGCCTTGGGGCCGCTTTGCGGACCATCGTCGGCAAGCCAACTCCCACGGGGATCGCATCAGGGCAGACAGGTGTTTGCCACAAGGTATGCAGCGCCTGTTAGAGCGAGCGCCGCCCGCGCGATGCTTGCGCGCGAACGCCTTGGTGCATGCCTCAATATCGCGCCGTACAAACACGGCGGCCGCGCGCGCCTGTCACAGGCGTTACTGGCCCGAAACAAACGTAGGAGCGAGCGCAGCTCGCGATTGCGCCGCGCGGGCGGCGCTCGATCTCACAGGCGCTGAAGATGCTCCGGCTACCCTTGCCAGGAACCATAGAATCTCCCACAGCTCAAAAATTGCACGGTCGTTGAGGTGCGCCCTTGTGTCGCGATGGGCCGCAACGCGGTCCCCAAAGCCCCAATGTTTCGCGTAGCATGCCCCCACCGTAACCCGAGACACCGCCCCATGCTGATCCCTTACGAGCAACTGCAAGCCGAAACACTGACCCGCCTGATCGAAGACTTCGTCACCCGCGACGGTACCGACAATGGTGACGATACCCCGCTGGAAACACGGGTACTGCGGGTACGCCAGGCATTGGCCAAGGGCCAGGCCTTCATCCTGTTCGACCCCGAAAGCCAGCAGTGCCAGTTGCTGGCCAAGCATGACGTGCCGCGGGAACTGCTCGACTAGCCGGTCTCGGCTTTCTTGGCTTCCTTGATGCGCTTGTACACCTCGGACCGGTGCACCGGCACTTCCCGTGGGGCATCCACGCCAAAGCGCACCACCCCGTCACGGGTTTCGACCACCACGAGGCGGATGTTCTCACCGATCATGATGACCTCGCCCACTTCGCGCCCTATCACCAGCATGTTCCGGTCCTCCTGCACAAGGTAAAACCGGAGACTGCATCGTCAGGATCAGGCTACTCAATAGCTCCGCAGCGATTCAGAAGCGCCCTACATCTACTGGTAATTCGCCCTACAGATATTTCATCGCGAAACCGCTTTGGCACGCATTTTCACGGCCATTTCGGCCATTTCCTGGTAGAGCCGCTCGGGGGCTTGCCGCTTCAATTCCCAAGCCTGCCGCCCGGCCTCATGCGGCATAATCAGGAACTCGCCAGCAGCGACCTGCCGGTGGATGTAGTCGGCAATGTCCGCCGCATTGATCGGCGACCCTTCCAGCAACTTGCCGACCTGAGCCTTCATGGCCGGGTTCGGGCCGCGGAACGAGTCCAGCAGATTGGTCTGGAAGAACGACGGGCACACCACATGCACCGCCACCTCCACCTGGCGCAATTCCACCAGCAGGCTCTCCGACAGCGCCAGCACGCCGGCCTTGGCGACGTTGTAGTTGCTCATGCCCGGCCCCTGCATCAGGGCGGCCATCGACGCGACGTTGATGATGCGCCCCTTGCTGCGCTCCAGCAGGGGCAGGAAGGCCATGCAGCCCTTGACCACGCCCATCAGGTTGACGGCGATCTGCCAGTCCCAGTCTTCCAGCGACAGCTCGGCAAAGAACCCGCCCGAGGCAACCCCGGCGTTGTTGACCACCACGTCGATGCCACCGAACTGCTCGGTACAGGCCTGGGCCAGGGCTGTGAGCTGGCTGTAGTCGCGCACGTCGCAGCGCTGGACGAAACCCTCACCGCCGGCCGCACGGGCCAGGTCCAGCGTTTCGCGCAGGCCGCCTTCGTTGACATCGGCCAGCGCTAGGCGCCACCCCTCACGTGCCCAACGCAGGGCAATTTCGCGCCCGAGGCCTGAGCCGGCTCCGGTAATCATGATGCGGTTGTGCATGGTGGCTGGCCCTGTCTCGTTGAGGTATGAAACGAGTCTAAACAAGGGCCTGGCCAACTGCAGGGTTCATCAGGGTAGTGAATGTGGGGGCATGAACCGGCACAAAATGGAATCTTTCACATTGCCCACCAGTCCGAACTTACAAGAGGCCGGCAACCCGAGGCCCTTGACCCCTAACCACGCAAGGACACGTACATGACCACGATCCTCATCATCATCCTGATTCTTCTGTTGATTGGTGGCTTACCGGTCTTCCCACACTCGCGCAGCTGGGGCTACGGCCCGTCCGGCATCGTCGGCGTGGTACTGGTGGTCCTGCTGGTGTTGTTACTGCTGGGCAGGATCTAGACGCGCCACGCCAGGCATAAAAAAACCGCGCTTCGGCGCGGTTTTTTTATGGGCGGGCGGGCTCAGTGCGACACAGCGCCTGAAGCCCCCAGGCCAGTCTGCGAACGGACGAACTGCGGGAAGAACAGCGCGCGTTCGTTTTCTGCGGCCTTGGACTTGTCGGTGACCGAGAAGAACCAGATGCTGACGAAGGCAATGGCCATCGAGAACAGCGCGGGGTACTCGTACGGGTAGATCGGCTTTTCATGGCCCAGGATCTGCACCCAGATGGTCGGGCCAAGGATCATCAGCGTCACTGCGCTGACCAGGCCCAGCCAGCCGCCGATCATGGCGCCACGGGTGGTCAGCTTTTTCCAGTACATCGAAAGCAGCAGGACCGGGAAGTTGCAGCTGGCGGCGATGGAGAACGCCAGGCCGACCATGAAGGCGATGTTCTGCTTCTCGAACAGGATGCCCAGGCCGATCGCCAGTACGCCGAGGGCGACGGTGGTGATCTTCGACACGCGGATCTCGTCCTTGTCGTTGGCCTTGCCCTTGCGCCACACGCTGGCGTACAGGTCGTGGGACACTGCCGAGGCGCCCGCCAGGGTCAGGCCGGCGACCACCGCCAGGATGGTGGCGAACGCCACTGCCGAGATGAAGCCGAGGAACACGCTGCCACCCACGGCATTGGCCAGGTGCACCGCGGCCATGTTGTTGCCGCCCAGCAGCGCGCCGGCGGCGTCCTTGAAGTCAGGGTTGGTGCTGACCAGCAGGATGGCGCCAAAGCCGATGATGAAGGTGAGGATGTAGAAGTAGCCGATGAAGCCGGTGGCGTACAGCACGCTCTTGCGGGCTTCCTTGGCGTCACTGACGGTGAAGAAGCGCATCAGGATGTGCGGCAGGCCGGCCGTACCGAACATCAGCGCCAGGCCCAGGGAGAACGCCGAGATCGGGTCTTTGACCAGGCCGCCCGGGCTCATGATGGCCTCGCCCTTGGCGTGCACCTTGATCGCTTCGGAGAACAGCGTGTTGAAGTCGAAGCCCACGTGTTTCATCACCATCAGCGCCATGAAGCTGGCACCGGACAGCAACAGCACGGCCTTGATGATCTGTACCCAGGTGGTGGCCAGCATGCCGCCGAACAGCACGTACAGGCACATCAGGATACCCACCAGGATCACCGCCACATGGTAGTCCAGGCCGAACAGCAGCTCGATCAGCTTGCCGGCACCGACCATCTGCGCGATCAGGTAGAACGCTACCACCACCAGCGAGCCGGAAGCCGACAGGGTGCGGATTTCCTTTTGCCCGAGGCGGTACGAAGCCACGTCGGCGAAGGTGTACTTGCCCAGGTTGCGCAGGCGTTCGGCAATCAGGAAGAGAATGATCGGCCAGCCGACCAAGAAGCCGATCGAGTAGATCAGGCCATCGTAGCCAGAGGTGAACACCAGTGCGGAAATGCCCAGGAACGAGGCTGCCGACATGTAGTCGCCGGCAATCGCCAGGCCATTCTGGAAACCGGTGATCTTGCCGCCGGCGGCGTAGTAGTCCGACGCCGACTTGTTGCGCTTGGAGGCCCAGTAGGTAATGCCCAGGGTGAAGGCGACGAACGCCACGAACATGGCGATGGCAGAGACGTTCAGCGGTTGCTTCTGCACCTCGCCGGTCAGGGCATCGGCGGCCCACACGGCGGGTGCGAAGGCTCCGCAGGCCAGTATGGCCAGGGCTTTGGCGTGGCGAATCATTGTTGCGCCTCCTTCAGGATGGCCTTGTTCAGCTCATCGAACTCGCCGTTGGCGCGGCGCACGTAGATGGCGGTAAGGACGAATGCCGAGACGATCAGGCCGACGCCGATGGGGATACCCCAGGTGATCGACGACTCAGGGCTGAGCTTGGCGCCCAGTATGTGAGGACCGTAGGCAATGAGGAGGATGAAAGCGCAGTACAAGCCGAGCATGATCGCCGAGAGGATCCAGGCGAACCGTTCGCGTTTGCTGACCAGCTCCTTGAAGCGAGGGCTGTTTTGTATCGAGAGGTAAATGCTGTCGTTCATTGTTTTTGTCCTAGCAGCACAAGTAGGGAAACACCCACACCCTTACTTTATGCTGCCGATGGACGCCAACCAGACGACCTTAGTCTTAGATGCAACGGTGTTTTACCGTTTGCGTAACAAAGTGCCGGCCCATTCGCGAGAGAACCCGCTGCCCTGCGGCAGCGGGTTTACCCGCGAAGCAACAAAACCGGCCCTTCAGGTTGTTACTTGCCAGTCCATTCCTTCACGCGGTCCGGGTGCTTGGCCACCCAGTCCTTGGCCGCCGCTTCAGGCTTGGCGCCTTCCTGGATGGCCAGCATCACTTCGCCAATCTCGTCTTTGGACTGCCAGCTGAATTTCTTCAGGAACTCGGCCACTTCCGGTGCCTTGGTCGCCAGTTCTTTGCTGCCAATGCTGTTTACGGTTTCCGACGCGCCATAAACGCCTTTCGGGTCTTCGAGGAACTTCAGCTTCCACTTGGCGAACATCCAGTGCGGCACCCAGCCGGTCACTGCAATCGACTGCTGCTTGGCGTAGGCACGGCCCAGTTCGGCGGTCATCGCGGCGCCCGAACTGGCTTGCAGCTTGTAGCCGGTCAGGTCGTAGTCCTTGATGGCCTGTTCGGTCTTGATCATCACGCCCGAGCCTGCATCGATGCCGACGATCTTCTGCTTGAAGCTGTTGTCGGTCTTGAGGTCGGCGATGCTGGTGGCCTTGACGTACTCAGGCACGATCAAGCCGATCTTGGCATCTTTGAAGTTGGCGCCGTAGTCGACCACGTTATCCTTGTTCTTGGCCCAGTACTCGCCATGGGTCACCGGCAACCAGGCCGACAACATGGCATCGAGCTTGCCGGTCGCCACACCCTGCCACATGATCCCGGTGGCAACGGCCTGCAACTTCACATCGTAGCCGAGCTTCTGCTTGATTACTTCGGCCGCCACGTTGGTGGTTGCCACGCTGTCGGCCCAGCCGTCCACGTAGCCAATGCTCACTTCCTTGGCCATTGCCTGTGCTGCGCTCAATCCCAGTACCAGGGCGGTGCCCACCCCCAGGAAACGTCGCATTTTTTTCAAAGTTGCCATCAAAGCATCCCCTCGTCAGGTCTTGGAGATTCCATCATCTGCCTGCAACCCCGGGCGACCTGATCCAGCTGCGACCTGTACCTGCCCCATATGCGACAGCACTGTGCCATTAGCGCCATATGCCCACCACGACCTGCGCGATCCTTGCATGCCAAAGCTTTGGCGCCGGGCTACTATCTATCCCTTTGTGCCTGACGATGGACCGCCTGATGCCCCGTTCTGCCCGCGCGCTGCTGCCGTTGTACCTGTTTGCCTGCCTGTTCGCCCTGCTGGGGCTGGGAGCGCTCTGGTACGGGCTTGGCAAGCCGCTGCAACTGCCCGATGCCGCGAGCCCTGCACACAAGCTGCAATGTGCCTCGTACACACCGTTCGACAAGGACCAGTCGCCCTACGACCAACCGTTTCGGCTGCGCCCGCAGCGCATGGATGCCGACCTGGCCTTGTTGGCCGAACGCTTTCAGTGCATTCGCACCTATTCCATGACCGGTCTTGAAGCAATACCGGCGCTGGCGCGCAAGCACGGCCTGAAGGTGATGCTGGGGGCCTGGGTCAATGCGCACGCCACCGACACCGAGCGGGAAATCAACCTGCTGATCGCCGCCGCCAATGCCAACCCCGACGTGGTCAGCGCAGTGATCGTCGGCAACGAAACCCTGCTGCGCAAGGAGGTGACCGGTGCACACCTGGCCACGCTGATCGCCCGGGTGAAAAGCCAGGTGCACGTGCCGGTGACCTACGCCGATGTCTGGGAATTCTGGTTGCAGCACCCGCAGGTGGCACCGGCGGTGGACTTCCTCACCATTCACCTGTTGCCCTACTGGGAGGACGACCCCCAGGGCATCGACCAGGCCTTGGCCCATGTCGCCGATGTACGCCGGGTGTTCGGTACGCGCTTTGCGCCCAAGGACGTCCTGATTGGTGAAACCGGCTGGCCCAGCGAAGGCCGCCAGCGCGAGACGGCAGTGCCCAGCCGGGTCAATGAAGCGCGCTTCATTCGTGGTTTTGTGAGCATGGCAGAGGCCAATGGCTGGCACTACAACCTGATCGAGGCCTTCGACCAGCCGTGGAAGCGTGCCAACGAAGGTGCGGTGGGCGGGTACTGGGGGTTGTACGATGCCGACCGGCAGGACAAGGGTGTGCTGGAAGGGCCGGTGAGCAACCTGCACTACTGGCCGCAGTGGTTGCTGGGCAGCGCCGCGCTGATGCTGGTCATGCTGGTGCTGGCCGGGCGCCCCGCCACCCTGCGGGCGGCGTTGCTGTTACCGCTGCTGGCAGCGCTGGGGGCGGGTTGCCTGGGCTTGTGGGGCGAGCTGGTGCGTACCCATGCGCGCTTCGCCGGGGAATGGGCGTGGGCGCTGGGGCTGGTCGCACTGAACCTGTTGGTGCTGGCCCATGCCGTGTTGGCCCAGGCGCAGCGCGCCGGTTGGCGCGAGCGGCTGTTCGCCGGGTTGCAGGCGCGCGCCGGCTGGCTGTTGCTGGCAGCGGGCTTCGCTGCGGCGGTGAGTATGCTGGCGCTGGTGTTCGACCCGCGCTACCGCAGCTTCCCCACTGCAGCGCTGGCGTTGCCGGCGCTGGTGTACGCGCTGTGGCCGGTGCGTGCGCGGCGGGCGGAGGTGGCATTGCTGGCGTTTATCGTGGGCGCCGGGGTGGCGCCACAGCTGTTTGTCGAAGGGCTGCAGAACCGCCAGGCCTGGGGGTGGGCGGTGGTGAGCGTGATAATGACCGTGGCGCTGTGGCGCAGCTTGCGGCTGCGCGCGGTGTGATGGCGGCCGCGGCGCACCTTTAATGCGGCGGTTGGCCTGGTCAGGCCCGCCGCTGCGAGCGGACCAACCGCAAGCCCGCCAGCACCAGCGCAAACACCGCAATGCTGGCGGTATACAGCACCAGCGCCGGCACCGCGAACACCAGGGCCAGGAAAGCCAGCCACCAGCCTGCACGGCCGGCGACCACCTGCGCCAACAGGGCCAGGCCCAAACCGCCCCAGGCCAGCACCTGGTGGTGAATGCCCAGCCCCAGCAACGACCGGACCTCGCACTGCCAGTACGCCGCCGGTAATGTGCACAGGCCGACCCACTGGCCGTCTTCCATCAGCCCGTAACGCACCGCGTAACTGGCTGCGAGCCACAGCCCGATGAACAGCATGACCATGGTTGCCGGCAAGGCACGAGACATCCTGTTTTCCCTACAGTCACTATTGAAGAAAACGATGATCACCCATCGCCCTTGATAAGGCAAAATTGTCGGCCTGCAGCTATGTTGCAGATAACAAGAACACCAAAGGCCACTACGCCAGGCAACTTTGTTCAGCCCGCAGTGGTCCTAGCCTGCATACGCTTGACCTTGCGTTCTTTTGGGGGATTACATGCTTCGTACTTTGCGCCTCGCTGCCTTGCTCGGTGGCCTGCTCATGGCTGTGGCCGCTTCAGCGCGCGATATCGACGCCGCCAGCTATGGCTACCCCTTGACCAACCCGTTCGAGGCCACCATCGCCACCACACCGCCGGAGCAGCGCCCGACCCTGCCCAGCGATGAAGACATCGACCAGTCCGACTACAGCCTGAACCTGCGCCCGGAGCGCGAGTTCATCCTGCCCGACAACTTCTGGGCGGTGAAAAAGCTCAAGTACCGCCTGGCCCGCCAGGACCACGCGGCGCCGCTGATCTTCATCATCGCCGGCACCGGGGCCGCCTACAACAGCACCATCAACGAATACCTGAAGAAGCTGTTCTATCAGGCCGGTTTCCACGTGGTGCAGTTGTCTTCGCCTACCAGCTACGACTTCATAAGCGCCGCCTCGCGCTTTGCCACCCCCGGCATCACCCAGGAAGACGCCGAAGACCTGTACCGGGTCATGCAGGCCGTGCGGGCCCAGCACCCGCGCCTGCCGGTCAGCGAGTTCTACCTGACCGGCTACAGCCTGGGGGCCCTCGACGCGGCGTTCGTCAGCCACCTGGACGAAACCCGCCGCAGCTTCAACTTCAAGCGCGTGTTGCTGCTCAACCCACCGGTCAACCTGTACACCTCGATCAACAACCTCGACAAGCTGGTGCAAACCCAGGTGAAGGGCATCGACCGCAGCACCACCTTCTACGAGTTGATGCTGCAAAAGCTCACCCGCTACTTCCAGGACAAGGGTTACATCGACCTCAACGATGCCCTGTTGTACGACTTCCAGCAGTCGAAACAACATTTGTCCAACGAACAGATGGCCATGTTGATCGGCACCTCGTTCCGCTTCTCGGCGGCCGACATTGCCTTTACCTCCGACCTGATCAACCGTCGCGGCCTGATCATTCCGCCGAAGTACCCGATCACCGAAGGCAGCAGCCTCACGCCGTTCTTCAAACGTGCACTGCAGTGTGACTTCGACTGCTACATGACCGAGCAGGTAATCCCCATGTGGCGTGCACGCACCGACGGCAACAGCATCCTGCAACTGATCAACCAGGTCAGCTTGTACGCGCTGGCAGACTACCTGCACAGCAGCGACAAGATCGCGGTGATGCACAACGCCGACGACGTCATCCTCGGCCCGGGCGACATCGGCTTCCTGCGCAAGGTCTTTGGTGACCGGCTGACCCTCTACCCCCATGGCGGCCATTGCGGCAACCTCAACTACCGCGTCAACAGCGACGCCATGCTGGAGTTCTTCCGTGGTTAACAAACTCCTCTTCGCCACTGCCCTGCTAGCCGCCGGTTATACCCTGGCCGCCGAAACCGCACCGCGGGCCAGCGTGGTCGAGGCCGACCCGCAGGTGGTTGGCACAGCGCCACTGGTGCCCGAGTCCGACGGTTTTCTCGACCCGCTGCGCGAGCTGAAATTCAACCCCGGCCTGGACCAGCGCGAGTTCGAGCGCTCCACGTTGGAGGCGCTGAACGTGTACGACCCGCTGGAGTCGGTCAACCGGCGCATCTACCACTTCAACTACCGCCTCGACCAGTGGGTGCTGCTGCCGTTGGTGAACGGCTACCAGTACGTTACGCCAAGCTTCGTCCGCACCGGGGTCAGCAACTTCTTCAATAACCTGGGCGATGTGCCGAACCTGTTCAACAGCGTGCTGCAGCTCAAGGCCAAACGCTCGGCCGAGATCACCGCGCGGTTGATGTTCAACACCATCATTGGCGTGGGGGGGCTGTGGGACCCGGCGACCAGCATGGGTCTGCCACGGCAGAGCGAAGACTTTGGCCAGACGCTGGGCTTCTACGGGGTACCCGAAGGTCCGTACCTGATGCTGCCGCTGCTGGGCCCGTCGAACCTGCGCGATACCACCGGCCTGGCAGTGGACTATGCCGGCGAGCAGAGCATCAACTATCTCAACGTGGCCGACGCCAGCAAGGACCACCCCGAGATCTTCGCCTTGCGCGTAGTGGACAAACGCTACAACACCAAATTCCGCTATGGCCAGCTCAACTCGCCGTTCGAGTATGAAAAGGTGCGCTACGTCTATACCCAGTCGCGCAAGCTGCAAATAGCGGAGTAAGCCGGCCGGGCCCTTTGGCGGCGGTGCAATGCCGCAAAAGGGCCGGCGCAGGCGCTATCCGATACCCAGGAACTGGCGCAGCTCGCGCTGTTTGGCCAAGGCGTCGCGGCGCCCCAACTCGATCAGCTCACTGCAATAACCGGCTTCGAACAGCAGATAGCTCAACACCCCCGCCCCACTGGTACGGGTTGCCCCCGGCCCGCGCAGGAACAGGCGCAGTGCCGCCGGCAGGTCGCGGCGGTGGCGCGCGGCAATCTCGTCCAGCGGCTGGCTGGGCGCAACCACCAGCACATCGATCGGTGCCAGGCCCAGGCGACGTGCGTCCAGGTGCGCTGGCAACAGCCGGCCCAGGTGGTTGAGCCGCTGCAGCAGTTCGATGTCATCTTCCAGGCTGTCGATGAAGGTGCTGTTGAGCAGGTGCCCGCCGATCTGCGCCAGGCTTGGCTGCTGCCCGCTGAACACCCGCTGGGTTGGCAAGGGTGGCGCAGGCCGCTGCGGGTTGCCGCTGACGCCGACCACCAGCACCCGGCTGGCACCCAGGTGCAGGGCCGGGCTTATCGGCGCCGACTGCCGCACCGCACCGTCACCGTAATACTCGTCACCCAGCTGCACCGGCGCGAACAGCAGCGGGATCGCCGCACTGGCCAGCAGGTGGTCGATGCCCAGCGGCGTGGGCACGCCGATGCGGCGGTGGCGCAACCAGGCCTCGATCGAGCCTCGGCCCTGGTAGAAGGTCACCGCCTGGCCGGACTCGTAACCGAAGGCGGTTACCGCTACCGCGCGCAGTTGCTCGGCGGCCAAGGCCTGGCCAATGCCATCCAGGTTCAGCTGCGCCTCCAGCAAGGTGCGCAGCGGGCGGCTGTCGAGCAACGCCACGGGCGCCTGGCCGCCCAGCCCAAGCAGGTTGTGGCCGACAAACCGGCTGGCCTGGCGCACCACCCCAGGCCAGTCACTGCGGATCACCAGGTGGCTGGAAATGTTCTGCCAGAAGTGCGTCAGCCGTTGCACGGCGCTGTTGAACTGGCCGGCACCGCTGGCCAGGGTCACGGCGTTGATGGCCCCTGCCGAAGTGCCGACGATCACCGGGAACGGGTTGGCTGCGCTGGCCGGCAACAGCTCGGCGATGCCGGCCAGTACGCCGACCTGATAGGCGGCGCGGGCGCCACCGCCAGACAGGATAAGGCCGGTTACCGCAGGTGGGGCCATGGCGTGCTTCCCGACGACACAGGGTTCAACGCTTTTTCTTGTCATACAGCCGCTCAGCCCCTTCGGGCCGCGACTTGAACCGGCGGTGCGCCCACAGGTACTGCTCGGGGCATTCGCGCAGCACGCTTTCGACCCACTGGTTGATGCGCAGGCAATCGGCCTCTTCGCTTTCCCCGGGGAAGTCCGCCAGCGGTGGGTGGATCACCAGCCGGTAGCCGCTGCCATCGGCCAGGCGTTTCTGGGTGAACGGAATGACCTGCGCCTTGCCCAGCCGGGCAAACTTGGTGGTGGCCGTGACCGTTGCGGCGGGTATGCCGAACAGCGGCACGAACAGGCTCTGCTTGGTGCCGTAGTCCTGGTCCGGCGCGTACCAGATCGCCCGGCCCGAACGCAGCAGCTTGAGCATGCCACGCACATCCTCGCGTTCCACCGCCAGCGAATCGAGGTTGTGGCGCTCGCGGCCGCTGCGCTGGATGAAATCGAACAGCGCGTTACCATGCTCGCGGTACATGCCGTCGATGGTGTGCTGCTGGCCCAGCAGCGCCGCGCCGATTTCCAGGGTGGTGAAGTGCACCGCCATCAGGATGGCCCCCTGCCCCGCCTGCTGCGCGGCTTGCAGGTGCTCCAGGCCCTCGACATGGGCCAGGCGTGCCAGCCGCGCCTTGGGCCACCACCAGCTCATGGCCATTTCGAAAAAGGCGATGCCGGTAGAAGCGAAGTTGGCCTTCAGCAACCGCTGCCGTTCGTCGACTGACAGCTCCGGAAAGCACAGCTCCAGGTTGCGCGCAGCAATGCGCCGGCGCTCGCCGGCAAAGTGGTACATCACCGCGCCCAGCGCGGCACCGATTTTCAACAGCACCCGGTACGGCAACTGGACTACCAGCCACAGCAGGCCCAGGCCCAGCCACAGGCCCCAGAACTTTGGGTGAAGGTAATAGCGACGAAAACGCGGGCGTTCCATTGAAGCATCCGGAAAGACAAAGGCTGCGCATTCTACAACGGATCAGCGCATGTTGCGGGCAACCGGTGTTCTCGTTATAAGTCAGGGCACTTTTTCCGCAACAAGCCGTCTATGCAGACCATGAGCCCAAACCACACACCCGACACCGCTTCCGTGTTCCAGCTCAAGGGCAGCATGCTTGCCATCACCGTACTGGAACTGGCGCGCAATGACCTTGAAGCCCTGGACCGCCAGCTGGCGGCCAAAGTCGCCCAGGCGCCGAACTTCTTCAGTAACACGCCGCTGGTACTGGCGCTGGACAAGCTGCCTGCCGATGAAGGGGCAATCGACCTGCCCGGCTTGATGCGGATCTGCCGCCACCATGGCCTGCGTACGCTGGCCATTCGTGCCAGCCGCATCGAGGACATCGCCGCCGCCATCGCCATCGACCTGCCCGTGCTGCCGCCGTCCGGCGCCCGTGAGCGGCCGCTGGAGCCCGAACCCGAAGCGGTGAAAAAACCCGAACCCGCCCCGGTACCGCCCCCCGCCCCGGAGCCGGAGGTACGCCCGACCCGCATCATCACTTCGCCGGTACGCGGCGGCCAGCAGATCTACGCCCAAGGTGGCGATCTGATAGTCACGGCTTCGGTCAGCCCGGGTGCGGAACTTCTGGCCGATGGCAACATCCATGTGTACGGCGCCATGCGCGGCCGCGCCCTGGCCGGCATCAAAGGCAATACCAAGGCACGTATCTTCTGCCAGCAGATGACCGCCGAAATGGTCTCCATCGCTGGCCAGTACAAGGTCTGCGAAGACCTGCGCCGCGACCCGCTGTGGGGCACCGGCGTGCAAGTCAGCCTGTCTGGTGACGTGTTGAACATCACCCGTCTTTAACGGATACTTGCCAGCATTTTTAGTGCAACTTTTTTTACAGTTGCCTTTTATTTGAGCTATTAAAGCTATTTCAGTTTTTTGCAGGGACAAGTGTCCCGACTATTTTAGGGGTGAAACACCTTGGCCAAGATTCTCGTGGTTACTTCCGGCAAGGGGGGTGTGGGCAAGACCACCACCAGCGCCGCCATTGGTACCGGCCTCGCACTGCGCGGCCACAAGACCGTCATCGTCGACTTCGACGTGGGCCTGCGTAACCTCGACCTGATCATGGGCTGCGAACGCCGCGTGGTGTACGACTTCGTCAACGTGGTCAACGGCGAAGCCAACCTGCAGCAGGCCCTGATCAAGGACAAGCGCCTCGAGAACCTGTACGTGCTGGCCGCCAGCCAGACCCGTGACAAGGACGCGCTGACCCAGGAAGGCGTGGAAAAGGTACTGATGGACCTGAAAAAGGACTTCGAGTACGTGATCTGCGACTCGCCGGCCGGTATCGAGAAAGGCGCGCACCTGGCGATGTATTTCGCCGACGAAGCGATTGTCGTGACCAACCCTGAAGTGTCGTCGGTACGTGACTCGGACCGCATGCTGGGTATCCTGTCGAGCAAATCGCGCCGTTCCGAGAACGGCGAAGAGCCGATCAAGGAGCACCTGCTGATCACCCGCTACCATCCCGAGCGCGTGGTGAAGGGCGAAATGCTCAGCGTGGCCGACGTCGAAGAAATCCTGTCGATCAAACTCAAAGGCGTCATCCCGGAGTCTCAGGCTGTGCTCAAGGCTTCCAACCAGGGTATCCCGGTCATCCTCGATGACCAGAGCGACGCTGGCCAGGCCTACAGCGATGCAGTCGACCGCCTGTTGGGCAAAGAGAAGCCAATGCGCTTCATCGATGTACAGAAGAAAGGATTCTTCGAGCGCATTTTCGGGAGCAAATAAACCATGAACCTTTTTGACTTCTTTCGTGGCAGACAGAAACAGACCAGCGCGTCGGTGGCGAAAGAGCGTCTACAGATCATCGTGGCGCACGAGCGCGGCCAGCGCAGCGAGCCGGACTACCTGCCGGAGCTGCAGAAAGAACTGCTGGAAGTGATCCGCAAGTATGTGAACATCGGCAATGACGACGTGCATATCGAGCTGGAGAACCAGGGCAGCTGCTCCATTCTGGAGCTGAACATTACCTTGCCGGATCGTTGATTCGGCAAAAAAGCCGGGGCTGCGTTGCAGCCCTTTCGCGACACAAGGCCGCTCCCACAAGGGTTATGCACTCCCCTGTGGGAGCGGCCTTGTGTCGCGAAAGGGCCGCAAAGCGGCCCCGCTGTTTTCCCCTGATATAACCGAGACCGAGCAATGCCGCTGTCGAACATCCAGATCCTGCACGAAGACGCCGCCATCCTGGTGATCAACAAGCCGACGCTGCTGCTGTCGGTGCCTGGCCGCGCCGACGACAACAAGGACTGCCTGATCACCCGCCTGCAGCAAAACGGCTACCCCGACGCCCTGATCGTGCACCGCCTGGACTGGGAAACGTCGGGCATCATCCTGCTGGCCCGCGATGCCGACAGCCACCGCGAGCTGTCGCGCCAGTTCCACGACCGTGAAACCGAAAAAGCCTACACCGCGTTGTGCTGGGGGCAGCCGGCGCTGGACAGCGGTAGCATCGACCTGCCGCTGCGCTACGACCCACCGACCAAGCCCCGCCACGTGGTGGATCATGAGCAAGGCAAGCATGCCCTCACCTTCTGGCGCATCGTCGAGCGCTGTGGCGACCACTGCCGGGTGGAGCTGACCCCGATCACCGGGCGTTCACACCAGTTGCGCGTGCACATGCTGTCGATCGGGCACCCGTTGCTGGGCGATCGCCTGTATGCCAACCCGCAGGCATTGGCGGCGCATGAGCGGTTGTGCCTGCACGCCTCGATGCTGAGCTTCACCCACCCGGTTTCCGGGCAACGGCTGAAGTTCGAGTGCCCTGCACCTTTTTAAGCTGCAAGCATCAAGCTGCAAGCTGCAAGAAAAAGCAAAGACAGATCGCGTGGAAGCTTGCTCCGCGGACTGCCTTTGCTTGAAGCTTGTAGCTTACGACTTGTAGCTTATGGCTTGTAGCTTATGGCTTGTAGCTTATGGCTTGAAGCTTATAGCTTGAAGCTCGAATTGGAGTGAGTTATGCGCGATGCACTGAATTCTGGCCTTATCGACTTTCTCAAGGCCTCCCCCACGCCCTTCCATACCACCGCCAACCTGGCCCAACGCCTGGAGGCAGCCGGTTACCAGCGCCTGGACGAGCGTGATAGCTGGGCCACGGTGCCGGGCGGGCGCTACTACGTTACCCGCAACGACTCGTCGATCATCGCCATCAAGTTGGGCAAGCAAGCCCCGCTACACCACGGTATCCGCATGGTCGGCGCGCATACCGACAGCCCTTGCCTGCGGGTCAAGCCGCAGCCCGAGCTGCAGCGCCAGGGCTTTTTGCAACTGGGCGTAGAAGTGTATGGCGGCGCCCTGCTGGCGCCGTGGTTCGACCGCGACCTGTCGCTGGCCGGGCGGGTCACCTACCGCCGTGATGGCAAGGTCGAAAGCCAACTGATCGACTTCAAACTGCCCATTGCCATCATCCCCAACCTGGCCATCCACCTGAACCGCACCGCCAATGAGGGCTGGGCGATCAACCCGCAGAACGAACTGCCGCCGATTCTGGCCCAGGTGGCCGGTGACGAACGCATCGACTTCCGCGCCCTGCTCACCGAGCAACTGGCCCGTGAACACGAGCTGATCGCCGACGTGGTGCTGGACTACGAACTGAGCTTCTACGACACCCAGCAGGCCGCCCTGGTCGGCCTGAACGGCGACTTCATCGCCGCGGCCCGCCTGGATAACCTGCTGTCGTGCTACGCCGGCCTGCAGGCACTGCTGGCCGCCGACAGCGACGAAACCTGCGTGCTGGTGTGCACCGACCATGAAGAGGTCGGTAGCTGCTCGGCCTGCGGCGCCGATGGCCCGATGCTGGAGCAGACCCTGCAACGCCTGCTGCCCGACGGCGACACCTACGTGCGCACCCTCCAGCGTTCGCTGATGGTATCGGCCGACAACGCCCACGGCGTACACCCCAACTATGCCGACAAGCACGACGGCAACCATGGGCCCAAACTCAACGCCGGGCCAGTGATCAAGGTGAACAACAACCAGCGTTACGCCACCAACAGCGAAACCGCTGGGTTCTTCCGCCACCTGTGCATGGCCGAAGAAGTGCCCGTGCAGAGCTTCGTGGTACGCAGCGACATGGGCTGTGGCTCGACCATCGGGCCGATCACGGCCAGCCACCTGGGTGTGCGCACCGTGGATATCGGTTTGCCGACCTTTGCCATGCACTCGATTCGCGAGCTGTGTGGTAGCCATGACCTGGCGCACCTGGTGAAGGTGCTGACAGCGTTCTACCGGTGCCGCGAGCTGCCTTGAGCTAGGCAGGTCTGGCCCTATCGCCGGCAAGCCACACAGGTACTGCACAACCTTCAGGGCTGGCGCTTTCCCTGTGGGAGCCGGCTTGCCGGCGATAGGGCCTGGCCTGCTCAAGGTCAATCCCGCTTCGCTTGCCACCCGCTATGCTTGTTACATGGCCCCACTGCAAAAGGATTGCTGTCCATGTCCCCGTTTTTGTCCCTGTTCGTGCCGGTTTTCCTGTTCCTGCTGTTGCTGACCGTTGGCTTCAGCATGCGCGAACGCAGTATCGGTGTGCTGATGATGTGGATCGGCACCTTGGGCATCTTTGGCCTTACCTGCTGGAAGATCCTCGAGAAACTGCCGACATAAACCTCTACACTCGGCCAATCGTTTGACCTGAGGTAGATTTGCCAGTGCCTGCCCTTCTGCGTTTCCTGTTCCTACTGTTCTTGCTGTTCATCACCCCGGTGCAGGCAGCGGGCCTGCCCAGCCTGCTGGGCAGCAGCGCGCCCGCGCAGCCGGAAGCCACCGAGCCACTGGGCGAGTCGCTGGACGAGGTGATCAAGAACCTCGAGAACGACCAGCAACGGGCCAAGCTGCTGGCCGACCTGAAAAAACTGCGCGATGCCACCCGGCAAACTCAGCCCAGTGTCGAGCAAGGTGTGCTCGGCCTGATCGGCGGTGCGCTGAGTGACTTCGAAAAACAGTTCAGCGGCGATGCCAGCCCGTTCCACCGCTGGGCGGCGGAAATCGAACAGGCCCAGGTCGAGCTGACCGAGCTGATGGTGCCGGTGCACCAGTGGCCGGCCATCCTGTTCGGCTTTGCCGCGGTGATTGCCGTGTGGAGCCTGCTGGCCTACTTCTTCAACTGGGTCGGCCACCGCATACGCCTGCGGTTTGGGCTGAGTGAAGAACTGCCGCAACACCCACGTACCTGGGACCTGGTGCGCTTTGCCTTGCGCAAGCTGGGCCCCTGGCTGGTGGCGCTGGTGTTCACCGTGTACCTTAGCTTCGTGCTGCCGCCGTCACTGGGCAAATCGCTGGCCATGGTGCTGGCCTACGCGTTGGTGGTGGGCACCTGCTTCTCGGCGGTGTGCGTCATCGCCTTTTCGCTGCTCGACGGCCCGCACCGCCACCGCGCCTTACATATCCTGCGGCACCAGGCGTTCCGGCCACTGTGGCTGATCGGCAGCTTCGCCGCCTTTGGCGAGGCCATGAGCGACCCGCGCCTGCTGGTGGCATTGGGTACCCACCTGGCACATGCGCTGGCAACCCTGGCCAATGTGATTGCCGCCCTGTGTACCGGGCTGTTCATCCTGCGCTTCCGCCGGCCGATCGCCCACCTGATCCGCAACCAGCCGCTGTCCCGGCGCCTGACGCGGCGCACGCTCAGCGACACCATCGAGATCCTTGGCAGCTTCTGGTTCATTCCCGCACTGATCCTGGTGGCGATTTCACTGTTCGCCACCTTCGTTTCTGCCGGTGACACCAGCACCGCGCTGCGCCAGTCACTGATGTGCACGGTGCTGGTGGTGGTGTGCATGGTGCTCAATGGCCTGGTGCGGCGGCATGCAGCCAACCCCAAGCGGGCGGCCAAGCGCCAGGCGGTGTATGCCGAGCGCCTGCGCAACTTTGGCTACCTGCTGGTGCACATCCTCATCTGGCTGCTGTTCATCGAGCTGGGCTTGCGCGTGTGGGGCCTGTCGATGATCACCTTCGCCGAGGGCGACGGTCACGACATCAGCGTGCGCCTGCTGGGGCTGGCCGGCACGCTGATCGTCGCCTGGCTGGTGTGGATCCTGGCCGACACCGCCGTGCACCATGCCTTGGTACGTTCGCGCCGGGGGCTGGCCAATGCCCGCGCGCAAACCATGATGCCGTTGATCCGCAACGTGATGTTCGTGGTCATCTTCATCATTGCCGTGATCGTGGCCCTGGCCAACATGGGCATGAACGTCACCCCGCTGCTGGCCGGTGCCGGCGTGATCGGCCTGGCCATCGGCTTTGGCGCGCAGTCGCTGGTGGCCGACCTGATCACCGGGCTGTTCATCATCATCGAAGACTCGCTGGCCATCGACGACTACGTGGATGTCGGCGGCCACCTGGGCACCGTCGAGGGGCTGACCATCCGCACCGTGCGCCTGCGCGATATCGACGGCATCGTGCACACCATTCCGTTCAGCGAAATCAAGAGCATCAAGAACTACTCGCGGGAGTTCGGCTACGCGATCTTCCGGGTGGCGATCCCGCACAGCATGAACATCGACCAGGCCATCACGCTGATTCGCGAAGTCGGGCAAAAACTGCGCAACGACCCACTGATGCGCCGCAATATCTGGTCGCCGCTGGAGCTGCAGGGGGTGGAAAGCTTCGAGTCGGGTTCGGCGGTGTTGCGGGCACGGTTCAAGACCGCGCCGATCAAGCAATGGGAAGTGTCGCGGGCGTTCAACCTGGCGCTGAAGCGGCAGCTGGACGAGGCCGGGCTGGATCTGGCGACGCCACGGTTGTCGGTACAGGTGGTGACCGCTGGGGGTGGTGGGATGGCGGAAACCGGTTCCTCCAGTTAGCGCCTCTTCGCGGGCTTGCCCGCTCCCACAGGGTAATCACAGTGTTCAAGGCCTGTGCAGTACCTGTAGGAGCGGGCAAGCCCGCGAAGCAGCCAACACCCTAGCCCGCCTGGGCACGAATACGAATGGCATCATGCCGCCAATACTCCAGGTCACAGTCGATCAGGTGCCCATACTGGTCACTGTTGACCCGGGTGATGTGCAGCCCCGGGCTCCCCGCCGATACTTTCAACGCCCCCGCCGCTTCAACTGGCAATGCCGTTGGCAGGATCTCGAAACACACCTGCCCATACTCGATGCCATACACCCGCCCATAGATCTCGGTCAGCGACTGCGCCAGGTCGTGCTCGAGGATGTCCGGAAAATACCGGGGGGCGAGGTAGTGCTCGGCATACAACACTGCCCGCCCATCAATGCGCCGCAATCGGCAGATGCGCACCACACTGGACAACGCCGGCATCTGCAGGCGCGCGCAGATGGCTGCCGGGGCTGGCTGCAGCCGCGCCGACAGCAGCTCGGTGCTGGCCACGCGCCCTTGGGCGCGCACCATGGCATGGAAGTGGCTGCGTTCGATCAGGTCGTAGGTCAGGCGCTGCGGCGCCACAAACCAGCCGCGCCGCTCTTCGCGGTAGATCAGGCCCTGGGCTTCAAGCTGCACCAGCGCTTCACGCAGGGTAATGCGCGTGGTGCCGAACAGCTCGCTCAGCCGGCGCTCGGCCGGCAACTTGCCGCCCGGCTCCAGCAAGCCGTGCTCGATCTGCTCCTGCAGGGCATGGCAGATGGCTGTTACCGCACGCGGGGGCGTCGACTGCATCAAAAGGTTACCTATCTGGACTAGTCCAGCCCCACAAAGGGGCCTGTGAAGATTAGTGCAGCCTAGGCAGGGCTGATGAATATCCTGTGACAAGCGCCTGCCGCGACCCTTGCCAGAAACGCGCCAAGGCCGCCCGACCGGTTGAATTCCGTGGTCTACGCTTTAGTCGCAGGGCCGTTGCCGGTGTACCCCTACATCAAATTGTCACGCAAGCGGCCTACCTTGGCTCAAGGTTTGCTGACCTAGACCAACGGTCACCAGACAACCCCTTCACTCCTAACAACGATCGCTACAGGCACCCATACCAAGGAGCTTCGGATGAAAAAGTTGTTCATGGCGTCACTGCTCGGTTCGGCCATTACCCTGTGCACCTCGGCGCTGGCCGCCGGCCCTGACCTCAAGGCGCTGGAAGACGCCGCCCGCAAGGAAGGCACCATCAACAGCGTGGGCATGCCCGATGCCTGGGCCAACTGGAAAGGCACCTGGGAAGACCTGGCCAGCAAATATGGCCTCAAGCACAGCGACACCGACATGAGCTCGGCGCAGGAGCTGGCCAAGTTCGAGGCCGAGAAAGACAACGCCAGCGCCGATATCGGTGACGTGGGCGCCGCCTTCGGCCCGATTGCAGTGGCCAAGGGTGTCAGCCAACCGTACAAGCCCAGCACCTGGGATCAGGTGCCGGCATGGGCCAAGGATGAAGATGGCCACTGGGCACTGGCCTATACCGGCACCATCGCCTTCATCATCAACAAGGATCTGGTCAAGGAAGGCGAACGCCCGAAAACCTGGCACGACCTGGAGAAAGGCAAGTACAAGGTCGCTATCGGTGACGTCGGCACCGCTGCCCAGGCGGCCAACGGCGTGTTGGCCGCGGCCATCGCCTACAAAGGCAGTGAAAGCAACATCGAACCCGGCCTGCAACTGTTCACCAAGCTGGCCCAGCAGAAGCGCCTGTCCCTGGCGAACCCGACCATCCAGACCCTTGAAAAGGG
Source organism: Pseudomonas sp. PARCl1 (assembly GCF_947311875.1). NCBI lineage: Bacteria > Pseudomonadati > Pseudomonadota > Gammaproteobacteria > Pseudomonadales > Pseudomonadaceae > Pseudomonas > Pseudomonas sp. PARCl1. The sequence goes on along the minus strand of NZ_CAMZMX010000014.1, from coordinate 43,927 downwards.
TGAAGTTGAAGTGGGCGTGGTATGGGACTTCAACGGCCTGAGCTACCGCGAGCAGATCGACCCCAAGCGTTTTGAAGTGCTGATCCCGGCCGACGGCTCGGTGATTTCCGGCTATACCACCGTCATCAACAAATACGCCAAGCACCCCAACGCTGCCAAGCTGACCCGTGAATACATCTTCAGCGACGCCGGGCAGATCAACCTGGCCAAGGGGCATGCACGGCCGATCCGGGCCGAGCACATGAAGCTGCCGGAAGACGTGCAGGCCAAACTGCTGCCCAATGAGCAGTACAGTGCGGCGCAGCCGATCAAGAATGCCGAAGCCTGGGAAACGACCTCGAAGAAGCTGCCGCAATTGTGGCAGGAGCAGGTGATCATCGAGATGGAATGAAGAAGCTTCAAGTAGCAAGCTGCAAGCTACAAGTGGAAGCCGGTGAGCGCCATGCCGGCTTCTTCTTGCAGCTTGTAGCTTGCAACTTTCAGCTTTCAGCTTTCAGCTAGAACCGCCTGCAGCTCATTGGGAGCCACCATGCAACACAACGTCATCCTGGTCCTGCTCGACGGCCTCAACTACCAGGTTGCCCACCATGCCATGGGCCACCTGCACGCTTATGTCGAGGCCGACCGCGCCGCGCTGTACCGCGTGGAATGCGAATTGCCATCGCTGTCACGGCCGTTGTACGAATGCATCCTCACCGGCGTAGCGCCCATCGACAGCGGTATCGTGCACAACGGCGTCAACCGCCTGTCCAACCAACGCAGCGTGTTCCACTACGCGCGCGAGGCCAACCTGGGTACGGCGGCAGCGGCCTATCACTGGATGAGCGAGCTGTATAACCGCTCGCCTTTCGACCCGCAGCGCGACCGCCATACCCACGCCCCGAAGCTGCCGATCCAGCACGGGCTGTTCTATTGGGACGACCGTTACCCCGACTCACACCTGCTGGCCGACGGCGAGTACCTGCGCCGGCGGCACGCCCCGAACTTTCTGCTGTTGCACCCCATGAGCATTGATGATGTCGGCCACCACCATGGCCTGGACAGCAGCCAGTACCGCAATGCCGCGCGCAGCGTGGACATCCTGCTGGCCGACTACCTGCCAGGCTGGCTCGAAGAGGGCTACCAGGTACTGGTCACTGCCGACCACGGCATGAACAACGACCGCTCGCACAATGGCTTGCTCACCGAGGAACGCGAAGTGCCGCTGTTCGTCTTTGGCGAAGCCTTCAGCCTTGACCCGGCCGCCAAGCCACAGCAGACCGAGCTATGCGGCACCATCTGCGAGCTGCTGGGCGTGGCGCACGACAAAACGGTATGCAGGGAGTTGCTCAAGTGAACCGCAGCCGCTACCTGGCCTTGCTGTGCCTACTGCCGTTCGCGGTGTTCTTCGTCATCTTCCAGATCGCCCCGCTGGCCTGGGTGGCGATCAACAGCTTGCAATCGGAGGCTGGCTGGGGCCTGGCCAACTTCAGCAAGGTGTTCACCTCGAAGTTCTACCTGCAGGCGTTGCAACGCAGCCTGGAGATCAGCTTCTGGTCGAGCCTGTTCGGTATCGTCATCGCTACCCTCGGTGCCTATTCGCTGCGCCAGGTAGACTCGAGGCTGCGCGACTTCGTCAGCGCTTTCGCCAACATGACCAGCAACTTCGCCGGGGTGCCGCTGGCCTTTGCCTTCATCATCCTGCTCGGTTTCAACGGCGCACTGACCCTGCTGCTGAAGCAGATCGGCCTGCTGGAAGACTTCAGCATCTATTCCAGAAACGGCCTGATCCTGGTGTACACCTACTTCCAGATCCCGCTGGGCGTGCTGCTGCTGTACCCGGCATTCGACGCACTGCGCGAAGACTGGCGTGAATCGGCGGCACTGCTGGGCGCCAGCCACTGGCAGTTCTGGCGGCACATCGGCCTGCCGGTGCTGACCCCGGCCCTGCTGGGCACCTTCGTCATCCTGCTGGCCAATGCCCTTGGCGCGTACGCCACCGTGTACGCGCTGACCACTGGCAACTTCAACGTACTGCCGATCCGCATCGCTGGCCTGGTGGCCGGTGACATCAGCCTCGACCCCAACCTGGCCAGCGCGCTGGCAATGGTTCTGGTAGGGCTGATGACGCTGGTCACGGTGGTGCATCAATGGCTACTGAAACGGAGCTACCATGCGCGCTGAAACCCGTGCCGGCGGCTGGTACCACCGCGCCGTGGTGTACCTGCTGTTCCTGATTCTGCTGTTGCCCCTGGCCGGCACCCTGCTCTACTCGCTGGCTACCAGTTGGTCGGCCAGCCTGCTGCCCAGCGGCCTGACGTTCAAGTGGTACATCGCGCTGTGGAGCGAACCCCGCTTCCTGGCGGCGTTCGGCCAGTCGCTGCTGGTCTGCGTGGGGGCGCTGCTGCTGTCGGTGGTACTGATCCTGCCCTTGTTGTTCGTGGTCCACTACCACTTCCCCAGGCTCGACGGGCTGATGAACATCCTGATCCTGCTGCCCTTCGCGGTACCGCCGGTGGTGTCGTCGGTAGGGCTGCTGCAGCTGTACGGCAGCGGGCCGATGGCCATGGTCGGCACGCCGTGGATCCTGATCGGCTGCTACTTCACCATCGCCCTGCCGTTCATGTACCGGGCGATCACCAACAACCTGCAGGCCATTCACCTGCACGACCTGATGGACGCAGCCCAGCTGCTGGGCGCCAGCACCTGGCAAGCCGCACTGCTGGTGGTGCTGCCAAACCTGCGCAAGGGCCTGATGGTGGCGCTGCTGCTGTCGTTCTCGTTCCTGTTCGGGGAGTTCGTGTTCGCCAACCTGCTGGTCGGCACCCGCTACGAGACCCTGCAGGTGTACCTGAACAACATGCGCAACAGCAGCGGCCACTTCAACAGCGCGCTGGTGATTTCCTACTTCGCCTTCGTGCTGGTACTGACCTGGGTTGCCAACTGCCTGAACAAGGACAAGACCTGACATGAGCTTCGTCAGCGTACAGCAATTACACAAGCGCTATGCCGGCAACCCGGTTTTCGAGAACATCGACTGCCACATCGAGCGCGGCGAATTCGTCACCCTGCTCGGCCCCTCCGGGTGCGGCAAGTCCACGCTGCTGCGTTGCATCGCCGGGCTCACCCCGGTGGACCGCGGGCAGATCCTGCTGGACGGCCACGACATCGTGCCGCTGAGCCCGCAGCAACGCGGCATCGGCATGGTGTTCCAGAGCTACGCGCTGTTCCCCAACATGACCGTGGAGCAGAACGTTGCCTTTGGCCTGCGCATGCAGAAGGTCAAGGCCGAGGAATGCCAGCGGCGCGTGCGCGAGGCACTGGACCTGGTCGAGCTGGGCACCTTTGCCGGGCGCTACCCGCACCAGCTGTCGGGCGGCCAGTGCCAGCGCGTGGCCTTGGCCCGCTCGCTGGTCACCCGGCCACGCCTGTTGCTGCTCGACGAGCCGCTGTCGGCACTGGATGCACGTATCCGCAAGCACCTGCGCGAGCAAATTCGCGCGATCCAGCGCGAACTGGGGCTGACGACCATCTTCGTCACCCACGACCAGGAAGAGGCGCTGACCATGTCTGACCGTATCTTCCTGATGAACCAGGGGCGCATTGTGCAAAGCGGCGATGCCGAAACCCTTTACACTGCGCCGGTGGACCTGTTTGCCGCAGGCTTTATCGGCAACTACAACCTGCTTGACGCCGACAGCGCCAGCCGCCTGCTGCAACGCCCGATAGCCTGCCGCCTGGCGATCCGCCCGGAATCCATCACCTTGGGCCTGGCGGGTGAGCGCGACGCCGAGGTACGCAGCCATAGCCTGCTGGGCAACGTGATCCGCTACCGCGTTCAAGTGCGTGGCGTGGAACTGGTGGTCGACGTACTCAACCGCTCACCGGCCGACCTGCATGCAGACGGGCAACGGGTGAGCCTGTCGATCGACCCCACGGCGCTACGCGAAGTGGCCTAAGGAGATGCAACACGATGGCATTGGCAATTTTCGATCTGGACGAAACCCTGATCCACGGCGACTGCGCGTCGCTGTGGAGTGAACAGATGGCCCGGTTGGGCTGGGTCGATGGCAAGGAATTCCTGCGCCGCGACCATGAGCTGATGGAAGCGTACGGCAAAGGCCACCTGCAGATGGAGGACTACATGGCCTTCAGCCTGGAGCCGATAGCCGGGCGCACCCTGGAGGAAGTCGAGCATTTGGTGGAGCCGTGGGTTGAAGAGGTGATCGAACCGATCATCTACGGCGACGCCTGCCGCTGCATTGCCGAGCACCGCAAGCGCGGCGATCGCATTCTGATCATTTCCGCTTCGGGCACGCACCTGGTGGGGCCGATTGCGGCGCGCCTGGGCGTGGACGAATACCTGGCGATCGAGCTGGAGGCGGTGAACGGGGTGTATACCGGCAACACCCATGGGGTACTGACCTACCGCGAGGGCAAGATTACCCGGCTGTTGGAATGGCTGGACCAGGAGCAGGAGAACCTGGAGGGGGCGAGCTTCTATTCCGATTCGAGGAATGACCTGCCGTTGTTGTTGAAGGTGGATCACCCGTATGCGGTGAACCCGGATGGGGTGTTGCGCGAGCACGCCGAGAAGAATGGCTGGCCTGTCTTGAGTTGGACTTGAGGGACATGGGGGCGCTTCGCGACACAAGGCCGCGCCTACAGGCAAATGCAACCTCCTGTAGGAGCGGCCTTGTGTCGCGATGGGCTGCTCAGCAGCCCCGGCAACCTCAAGCCAGGCTCGGGTCGATCACCATCACCAACTTGCCCGACACCTGGTTGGTCTCCAGCTCGGCATACGCCGCCTGGGCGAACTCCACAGGGTAGGTATCGACCAGTTGCGGCGACAGGCGCCCTTCGCTGAACAGCGGCCACACCTGCTGCTGCAACTCGCGCAGCAGCTCGGCCTTGAAGCTGTCATCACGGTTGCGCAGGGTAGAACCGGTGATCCCCAGGCGCTTGCCCAGTACCTGAGCCAGGTCCAGCTCGAACGTGCGGCCGCCCATCAGGCCGATGATCACCCAGCGCCCGTCACGGGCCAGCAGTTTGAGGTTGAGTTCACCATAGCTGGCCCCCACCGGGTCGAGAATCACGTCGAACGGGCCCAGACCTTCCAGCGCGTCGAGGTTCTGGTTACGCACCACGCCACCTGCTGCGCCCAAGGCCTGGCAATAGGCCAGGCGGTCCGCCGAGCCGACGCTGACCCAGACCGGGCTGCCAAAGGCCTTGCACAGCTGAATGGCTGCCGAGCCGACGCCGCTGGCACCGGCGTGCACCAGGACCTTCTCGCCCGCCTTCAGCGCACCAAGCTGGAAGATGTTCAGCCAGGCAGTGGCGTACACCTCCGGCAGTGCAGCGGCTTCATGCAGGCCAAGGCCTTCGGGCACCGGCAGTACGTGGCGGGCGTCGACCACCACTTCCTCGGCCATGGCACCGCTGGCCAGCAGCGCGCAGACCCGATCACCCACGCGCCAGGCTGCGCCAGCGCCCACTTCTTCGACCACCCCGGAGCACTCCAGCCCCATGTACGGGCTGGCACCTGGCGGCGGTGGGTACAAACCTTTCATCTGCAGCAAATCGGCGCGGTTCAACCCCGCCGCAGCCACGCGGATGCGCACTTGGCCCGCGTCACAGGTCGGGCGTTCGGCCTCGACCCAGGTCACATGTCCGTCAACGCCTTGCAATGCCTTCACAGTGCCTCCATAGTTGAATCATATGACCGAGCCTGGGATCGTTGTGCCCAGGCTTTTTGCAGTATGCGCCCGGCTCTTTTGGAACCGGCGAACGGAAAAGACGGCCTACTATGCGTGATCAATTGCCCCCACGTCGAATCAGCATGAAGCATTTCCTCCCAAGCACCGCCCTGGCCATGATGATCGGCCTGGGCAGCCTCGCGCTCGGCGGCAATGCAGCGGCCGCCAACAAATGGGACAGCCTGCAACCCGACCGCGACGAGATTGTCGCCAGCCTCAATGTGGTGGAGTTGCTCAAGCGCCACCATTACAGCAAGCCGCCACTGGATGACGCCCGTTCGGTCATCATCTATGACAGCTACATCAAGCTGCTGGATCCGGCGCGCAGCTACTTCACCGCGGCCGATATCGCCGAATTCGACAAGTGGAAAACGCAATTCGACGATTTCCTCAAAAGCGGCAACCTCGACCCGGGCTTCACCATCTACAAGCGCTACCTCGACCGCGTCAAGCAACGCCTGGACTTCGCCCTGGCCGAGCTGAACAAGGGCGTGGACAAAATGGACTTCACCACCAAGGAAACCTTGCTGATCGACCGCAAGGACGCGCCATGGCTGAAGGACCAGGCTGCGCTTGACGACCTGTGGCGCAAACGCGTGAAAGACGAAGTGCTGCGCCAGAAGATCGCCGGCAAAGAGCCCAAGCAGATCCAGGAAACCCTGACCAAGCGCTACAAGAACCAGCTGGCGCGCCTGGACCAGACCCGTGCCGAGGATATCTTCCAGGCCTACATCAACACCTTCGCCCAGTCCTACGACCCGCATACCAACTACCTGTCGCCAGACAACGCGGAAAACTTCGACATCAACATGAGCCTGTCGCTGGAAGGTATCGGCGCAGTGCTGCAAAGCGACAACGACCAGGTCAAGATCGTGCGCCTGGTGCCGGCCGGCCCGGCAGCCAAGACCAAGCAGGTGGCACCGGCAGACAAGATCATCGGTGTCGCCCAGGGCAACAAGGAAATGGTCGACGTGGTCGGCTGGCGCCTGGATGAAGTGGTCAAGCTGATCCGCGGCCCGAAAGGCTCGGTGGTGCGCCTGGAAGTCATCCCGGCCAGCAACGCGCCGAGCGACCAGACCAGCAAGATCGTGTCGATCACCCGCGAGGCGGTGAAGCTGGAAGAGCAGGCGGCGAAGAAGTCTGTGCTCAAGCTCAAGCAGGACGGGCGTGACTACAAGCTGGGCATCATCGAGATCCCGGCCTTCTACCTGGACTTCAAGGCCTATCGCGCCGGCGACCCGGAGTACAAGAGCACCACGCGTGACGTGAAGAAACTGCTCACCGAGCTGCAGAAAGAGAAAGTCGACGGCGTGGTCATCGACCTGCGCAACAACGGCGGCGGCTCGTTGCAGGAAGCCACCGAACTGACCAGCCTGTTCATCGAGAAAGGGCCGACGGTGCTGGTGCGCAACAGCGATGGCCGGGTCGACGTGCTGGAAGACGAAAATCCCGGTGCCTTCTACAAAGGGCCGCTGGCGCTGCTGGTCAACCGCCTCTCGGCTTCGGCCTCGGAGATTTTCGCCGGTGCCATGCAGGACTACCACCGCGCGTTGATCATTGGCGGCCAGACCTTCGGCAAGGGCACCGTGCAGACCATCCAGCCGCTCAACCATGGCGAGCTGAAGCTGACACTGGCGAAGTTCTACCGGGTATCCGGGCAGAGCACCCAGCATCAGGGCGTACTGCCGGACATCGACTACCCATCGATCATCGACACCAAGGAAATCGGCGAAAGCGCCCTGCCCGAGGCCATGCCTTGGGACACCATTCGCCCGGTGGTCAAGCCCGCTGCCGACCCGTTCAAACCGTTCCTGGCGCAGCTCAAGGCCCAGCATGAGGCACGTAGCGACAAGGATGCCGAGTTCACCTACATCCGCGACCGCCTGGCCCTGACCCAGAAGCTGATGAACGAGAAAACCGTCAGCCTCAACGAGCAGGACCGCCGTGCCCGCCACGACGAGATCGAGGCGAAACAACTGGCGCTGGAAAACACCCGCCGCAAGGCCAAAGGTGAAGAACCGCTCAAAGAGCTGAAGAAAGAGGACGAAGACGCGCTGCCGGCCGAGGATGAAAACACCAAGCCGGAAGACGACGCCTACCTGGCAGAAACCGGTCGCATCCTGATCGACTACCTCAGCGCCAGCAGCAAAGTGGCCAAGAAGTAAGGCCGCTGGCTGTCGCGACACAACAAGGGCCGGGCATGCAAATGCCCGGCCCTTTCATTTCATGCCTGCCTGGATAAAACCCGGTGCAGCTGGCGATCAGGCGCTTTCGGGGTAGCTGTATTCGAACACCCGCACCACTTCGGAAGCATGCCACGACGCGGCCTCCATACCGTCGATCGGGCCGGAAAAGCGCCCCAGGCGCTCTACGCATTCGAAAAAGCCGGTACGCGGCAAGCGGCTGGCGCCCTGGCTGATGACCAACGAACTGCGTAGCGGTTGCTCGGCACGCGCGTCCAGCACCGCCAGGTATTCCAGCGCAGCGGTGAGTGTCTGCATGGCCGGGCTGGGCAATTGCAAGCGCTCGATCAGCGCTCTGTAAGTCAGCAAGTGACGTTGACGGCGGGCCAGGTCAAGCTCGCCCAGCAGGTTGTCCCAATGCTGACGGCTGATCCTGACCTGGCTCATGATGGCTCGCTCCAGCCTGCGACCCCCAGGTGCCAGGCCAGAGCACGGCGGATGGCGGCATCCGGGTGGCGTTCGCCTGATTCGATCATGGCCAGGTAGGCCGGGCTGACCCCAACATTGCGCGCCAGTTGCTCAGGCGCGATGCCCTTGGCCTGGCGGATCTGTGCAACTTCACTGAACGCCGGCAGCGCTGCAACGGCTGCGGCGGGAGCCGGCTCGCTGGCACCGGCCTCGGCAGGTGCCTGCCCTGCAGCCTGCAGCAGCGCCTGGTACTGCTCCCAGGGAACCACGGCGTACTCGGGCTGACCGTCGCGGCTGATGACCTGAATACCCATTACAAACCCCTTCAACAAGGATTACAGCATGCAATCCATACGGCCTATCTGGGGGAGCCGGCATAGGCGTTGCAGTACAGCGCGGCAACCCTGCCCTCTCATCCATCCGGATGACAGCCAATAGCGAACGGCAATCGGGCTGCTCCCCTTCTGTTATATCTCATTGTAAGAGATTTCCAGCAGGCGTGCTCGAGAGCGGACATCGTCAGACGAGGTCGGCCCCCAATGAATGTCACCGCCAGTTTGCAATCGCTGAAGCACCCACAGAATCAGAGAACAAGTATCAAGATGGATCGTTGGCTTCCCTGATCGGAGCGCCGATACATTGATTGAAGACGAGCTCCAAAGCCTGGTCATTGCCTTGAAAAGACTCGATATTCGCCGCTACCCACTGCTCCTGGCCAACCCGTCCCCAGGTAATCTCGAAACCAGCGTTCACGACTAGCCATTCAAACAGAACACGCTGAGCCCGACCATTACCTTCACGGAAGGGATGAGCGACATTCAATGTTCCATACGATTGAGCAACGGAAACCACGAGCGAATCACGAGAGTAGCCTTCAAACCAGCCCGCCCGCGCCATTCTGGAAAACTCTTTCGCTACCTCTGGCTCGATACGGTCCGGTACACAGAAGTGGCTATGGCCCTTGCTGATCTTTACGGATCGAGTTTCTCCAGCCCAACTGTAGATACTGGAAAACAGACAGCGGTGAATTCGTTTTAATGTACCTAGATCGTATGGAGGCTCTTCGAACTCCAGCTGCGATGCCGCTACCTGGGTGAGGTAACGCTCAGCTTCCGTCAGATCCTCTGCATTGCGCAGATTGAGAAGGTTCTTCAGGACGTCCGTGTCAGGGTAGCAATCAGGGTCTTGATAGACCCCATACTTGTCGACACTCAAGCCTTGAGTTGCCGCACGGCTTCGCGTGCAGCAGCACGGGCAGGCAACTTCGCTTTGCCGTCGTCTGGCGGCACGATAAAGCCTTCAAGGCGCAGGCTGTTTTCGAAATTCGCAGTGCGATGCTTGGCGAACCACGCTTTTTTGGCGTGCAGGCTTAGCTTGTCCATGGACGAGTCTCTAATGTCTGTAGGTGTCATTGTAGCCGACAGACTCCAAGCCAGGCCAGCTACCCAAAAGTTCGGTTTTACCGGGTATTGCGCTCCAGGCGCAGTGCTTCCGGTGTCGCGGGCAGCCGCTCGACCACGCGTAGCCGCTCGGGTGCCTGGCTGTCGCGCCAGGCCCTGAAGCGGGCCAGTTCGTCGGCCACGGTTTTCAGTACCCAGCCCAGCACTGCGATGTCGTCGAGGAACCCGACGCCCAGCAACCAGTCGGGGATAGCGTCGATGGGGCTGACGAAATACAGCAGGCCAGCGACGATGGTCACCAGCGCCTTGGGGCTGATGGCGCGGTATTCGCCGCGCCACCATGCCAGGCACAGCGACTGCAGCAATTTCACGTCGTCACGCAACTGGCCAAGGCGTGGGCCTTTGCGCGCCACGGCGAACAGCAAGGCCGGCAACCGGCCGCGGCTAAGCAGGCGCTCGGCCAAGGGCAGGAAACGGGCGAAATTCCAGGGTGCGCTCATGGAACCTCCGAGAGGGAAAAGGTTATCCACATTTATTGTGGATAACCTTGTGAACAGGCCACAGTTTCTGACCCTGGGTGCCTGCCAGGCAAGGGCCCCGGTCAGATCGGGCGTTTTTTACACAGTCGTTACAGGCTGTTGCTACCAGCGCCGCGAGCGACTTGCGTCAGAAGCGTCCTACTTCTTCACGCTGCATTTCCTCGGACAGTATCAGCAGTGGCAGGTTCGTCCAAGCAGCTGAAACGAAAACGCCCCGTAAAGACGGGGCGTTTTCGGCAAACAGCCAGTATTACTTGGCAGGGGCTTCGGCAGGCGCTTCAGCGGGGGCTTCAGCGTCCGGCTCAGCGCCTTGCAGCTGGGCCGGGTCCTTGATGGCGATCAGTTCAAGATCGAACACCAGTACCGAGTTGGCCGGGATCAGCGGGCTTGGGCTTTGTGCACCGTAGGCCAGTTCAGCCGGGATGAACAGCTTGTACTTCTCGCCAACGTGCATCAGTTGCAGGCCTTCGACCCAACCTGGGATGACGCCGCTCACCGGCAGGTCGATGGGGCTGCCGCGCTCGACGGAGCTGTCGAAGACCTTGCCATCGATCAGCTTGCCTTCGTAGTGAACAGTCACCACGTCGGTCGGCTTGGGCTGCGGGCCGTCGGCCTTCTTGATCACTTCGTACTGCAGGCCCGAAGCGGTGGTTACGACACCCGGCTTCTTGGCGTTTTCCTCAAGGAACTTCTTGCCAGCAGAGGCGGCTTCTTCGCTGGCCTTGGCCAGGCGCTCTTCGGCACGTTTCTGCAGCGAGGTGAAGGCCTCTACCAGCTCTTCGTCCTTGATACGCTGTTCTTTCTTGCCAACGGCGTCTTCGATACCGAGGGCGACTGCTTTGGAATCAAGGTCTTCCATGCCTTCCTGAGCCAGGCTCTTGCCCATGTTCAGGCCAATTCCGTAGGAGGCTTTCTGCGCCGGGGTCTTCAGCTCGGGGCTGCTGGCCTGTTGATCACAGCCAGCCAGTACCAGGCCAACCAGGGCAACCGCAGCCGCCAAACGATGCTGTTTCATGTCATTTCCTTGTTCATGCGCCATAAGGGCAATCAGGGTAGAAGCCGCGAGCTTATCAGGCGTCCCCAACCCATGGCTACCGGCATAAGAGCCAACAAAGAGGGAATAGTTCCACAGCCTCGCGCACGGCAGGAAGGCCTTGCGGCTGCCGGTTCCACCTCAAGGCGCTGAGCGCCCTGCTGACAGCGCCGGCTCAGGGGTAAACGCCCTCGCGGTACTGCCCGGCCACTTCGCGCAGCACTTCACACACCCACTGCCCCGGCAGGCTTTGCGGCAGGGCCGCATTGCGACAGATGCCCACCGAGCCACCGGGTTCACGCACCCCCAGGTCAAGTTCGACCAGCTCGCCACGGCGCAGGTCGAGCAGCACGGCATCGCGCGGCGCCACCCACACGCCGTCACTGCTCAACAGGTAGCGCCGGCTCAACGCCAGGGACAGCGTTTCCAGGCGCTGCGCCGGCATCTGGATGCCGCATTGCACGAACAGGCTGTCGGCATGCTGGCGGATGGTGGTACCCGCAGGCGGCAAGACCAAGGGGTAACGCCCTACCTGGCCGCGCTCCACGGGGGTGCGGGCCAGCAGTGGGTGACCTGGGCGTACCACCAGGCTCATCGACTCGCTGTACAGGTGCTCGAACGACAAACCCTGGATTTGCGGGCTGTCGGTCATGCGCCCGACCACCAGCTCCAGTTCCCCCAGGTGCAGTTGGCCAAGCAGTTGTGCGCTGACCCCGGTCACCACCCTGATCACCAGCGCCTCATGACGCTGATGCAGGCGGCACAGCACTTCGGGCATGAGCAGGCCCTCGACCGTGGACAGCACGCCGATGCGGACCTGCGACGGCGCCCGTGCCTCGCCGCGCAGGCTGCTGACGCCATCGCGCAGGGCTTGCACGCTGGGCCCGGCATAGCGCATGAAGCGCGTACCGGCCGGCGTCAGCTCGACCCCTTGGCGGCTGCGTGCGAACAGCCGCGTTTCCAGCAGGTCTTCGAGCTCCTTGAGGGTCTTGGAGATCGCCGGCTGACTGATGGCGAGCACGTTGGCAGCCCTGGCCAGGCTGCCCTGCCGGGCAATCTCCAGAAAGCACAGCAGGTGGCGGTACTTGATGCGGGTGTCGAGGTTCATGCCGGCAAGCTTACCGCATCGCCACCTGCGGCGTATCCGGGTCGCGCTGCTGGCGGCGGAACTGCCCGGGTGGCAGGCCGTGGATCTGGCGGAAACGTCGGGAAAAGTAGGCTTCGTCGGCAAAGCCGCACAGCCGTGCCACCTCGCCCACCGGGCGGCTGCCGTTGAGCAGGTAGTTGCGTGCGGCGTGCATGCGCCGCTCCAGCACCAGCTCACTGAAGGTCTTGCCGATTTCCTTGCGCAGCCAGTGGGTCAAGTAGGTAGGCGACAGGTAGGTGGCGGCGGCGACCTTCTGCAGGTTGAGGTCGGGGTCGTCGATATGCCTGCGCAGGTATTCGCTCATGCGGCCCAGCGCAGCGCGGCGGCTGAGCTGTGCGGCATTGCTCTCGGCCAGTTCGCGCAGCGGCTCGGCATACAGGCCACAGACCTGGCCGATCAGTTGCAGCAACAGGCCCTTGAGGATTTCGCGGGTGCCGAAGCGGCGGTTGGCATCCAGTACACGCATGCGGTCGAGGACTTGGCGTAACTCGGCAAAGTCGGCCTCGCCCAGGCAAAAGTCGAGGTGCTCCTGAAAGCGGAAGGGGGACAGCTCTGGCGCCTGCAGGATCGACACCTCTTCCAGGTCCATCGGGTCACAGGCCAAGTGCGGCAGCAGGAAGGTCTGGGAGAAGTTGATCACCACGAAGTCACTGTTGGCCGGGTGCGGGATCACATGCACCCGGTGCGGGAGGATGAAAGCCAGGGTGTTGCGCCTGAAGGGGCGCTGCACGCTACCGATGTGTTGCACCGTGTCGCCGCCCAGGTTGACCTGGATCTGGAAGTACTCGTGGCGATGTGGCGCTGTCTCGGCGGGGCGGCCGCGCTGGTCGCGGATGTAGAAGTCCATCAGCTCGCTGCGCTGCTGCATGACGTAGGTCGGGACCTCGCGCTTTGGGGGCATTGGGCTTACTCCAGGTTCCAGAAGGGCGCTGCCTGTTCCGGCCGCTTCGCGGGCACGCCCGCTCCCACAGCATCATCACAGGGCTTGAGGGCTGCGCTGCACCTGTGGGAGCGGGCAAGCCCGCGAAGAGGCGGGAGCAGGCAACACAAGTTGTACGATGTCCAAACTCATCAAATTAAACCTGTCTGCAAAAACCTGCGCAACCCTGAACGTCCACAGCCCGCTAGAAATGCGACACCCAGCAGAAAAACCGGTCAAAACCCTACCTCTCGATTTTTTGGACAGTGCAGTCTTCCCTCGCCTCCCGTGAAAAAAACGATCTAAAACTGCCGTTGCATTCAAGACGTTGTACGACCACCTTAGTAGAGGGACTGCAGCCCAACCTCTACCAACAACAACAAACGAGGTCGACTCATGTCGAGCACGCCTACCCCCCGCGCCGCGTCGTCGTACGCGCTGGACGCGGCCCCTGCCCAGCGCCTGCCCACCCGCCGCCGCTGGTTCATGCTGTCGCTGCTGCTGGTGGCGACCATCATCAACTACGTCGACCGGGTGAACATTTCCATCGCCGCGCCGTTCATGGCCAAGGACCTTGGCCTGGACAAGGTGGAGATGGGCCTGATCTTCTCCGCCTTCGCCTGGACCTACGCCCTGGCCTTGGTGCCGGCAGGCTTCATCGCCGACCGCTTCGGCTCGCGCCTGACCTACGGCGTGTCGCTGATCAGCTGGTCGGCAGTGACCGTGGCCCAGGGCCTGGCCAGTGGCTTTGCCTCGCTGTTCGGCCTGCGCCTGGCGGTCGGTGCCATGGAGGCCCCGGCCTTCCCGGCCAACAGCCGCGCCGTCACCGTGTGGTTCCCCGCCCGCGAGCGCGGCATGGCCAGCAGCATCTACGTATGCGGCCAGTACCTGGGCACGGCGCTGTTCACTGGCGCCCTGCTGTGGCTGGCGACCACCTACGACTGGCGCCATGTGTTCTACAGCACGGGCCTGGTCGGCATCGTGTTCGGCGTGGTGTGGCTGTTCCTGTACCGCGACCCGTTGAACTGCAAGAAGGTCAGCAAGGAAGAACTGGCCTACATAGAGAACGGCGGCGGCTTGGTCAAAAGCAGCCAGCAACGCACCCGTTTCGACTGGCGCCAGGTCGCCGAGCTGTTCCGCTACCGCCAGGTGTGGGCGATCTGCCTGGGCAAGTTCGCCAGCACCTCGGCACTCTATTTCTTCCTGACCTGGTTCCCGACCTACCTGATCGAAGAGCGCCAGCTGACCTTGATCAAGGTCGGCATTTTCGCGGTCATGCCGTTCATTGGCGCTACGGTGGGCATCCTGCTGGCGGGCATCGTCTCCGACCTGCTGATCCGCAAGGGGTACTCGCTGTCGTTCGCCCGCAAGCTGCCGCTGGTGGTGGGCTCGATGCTGGGCATGTCGATCGTGCTGGTGAACTTCACCGACTCCAACGTGCTGTGCATCGCCGTCCTGACCCTGGCGTTCTTTGCCCAGGGTATCGCTTCGTCGTCATGGGCGGCGGTGTCGGAAGTGGCGCCCAAGGAGCTGATCGGCCTGACCGGCGGGATTACCAGCCTGGCCGCGAACATTGGCGGCATCGTTACGCCCATCGTGATTGGCGCGATCGTGCAGGCCAGCGGTTCATTCGCCATGGCGTTCTGGTTCATTGGCGCGGTGGCGTTGATGGGGACGCTTTCGTATTCGCTGCTGCTGGGGAAGCTGTACCGCATCGAGCTCAAGACTGCAGCTTGAGATTCCCACGGCCTGTGCTGGCCTCATCGCTGGCAAGCCAGCTCCCACAAGGCCTGCGCAGTTGCCTGGACCTGTGGGCGCAGGCTTGCCGGCGATAGGACCGGTACAGGTTGCCTGGATAGTCCAACCCAACCCCGCTTTCGTCCAACTTTACCGGCCAGCCCGTGACATACGCTGGCCACCCCAGCAAGGAGGATTGACCCATGACTTACCTGTTCACCCCCCCGGCCATCGTCAGCCTGCCGATCCGCGGCAGCGATGTGCGCTTTCCGGTCGGCCGGGTGTTCTGCCTGGGCCGCAACTACCCATGGCCGGAAACCTACGGGCCGGCGCCACAGGAGCCGGTGTTCTTCATGAAACCAGCGAGCAATGTGGTCGAGGCAGCGGGCGAGCTGCCCTTCCCGCCGCAGACCGACGAGTTCTGCCACGAAATCGAGCTGGTCGCAGCCATCGCCAAGGGCGGTGCCGACATCGCCCCGGAGCATGCCTTGGAACACGTGTTCGGCTTTGCCGCCGGCCTGGACATGACCCGGCGCGATCACCAGCGCAAGGCCAAGGCCGAGGGCCTCCCCTGGGAGGCGGCCAAAGTGTTCGAGGCCTCGGCCCCCATGACTGCCATCGTCCCCGCCAGCGAGTGCGCCTGGCCGCTGAATGCGACGCTGTGGCTGCAGGTCAATGGCCAGGAGCGCCAGCGTGCCCACCTCAGCCAGCAGACCTGGACGTTGGCCGAAGTCATCAGCCGGCTGTCCCGCCAGCTGCCGCTCCGCCCGGGCGACCTGATCATGACCGGCAGCCCGCCCGGGGTGGCGGCGCTGAACCCAGGCGACACCCTCCACGCCGGCATCGACGGTATCGGCGAACTGCACTTGCACGTCGGCCCCCGCCCTGCCGGGCAAGCCGCCAACGCTGCCTGATTCCCCTGGAGTGACGAAATGAAGCAGAACAGGAAAATCGCTCTGGTCACCGGCGCCGGCAGCGGCATCGGCCGCGCCGTCGCCCTCGCCCTGCTGGAGGATGGCTTCAGCCTGGTCCTCGCCGGGCGCCGTCTCGAACCGCTGCAAGCGGTCGTCGAACAGGCGCAGGCTGCGGGCGGTGAAGCCATGGCGGTAGCCACTGACGTGCGAGATGAACAGAGCGTCGCGCAGCTGTTTGCCACCGTCGAGGAGGTACATGGGCGCCTCGACGTGATCTTCAACAATGCCGGCATCAATGCCCCGGCCGTACCGGTCGACGAGCTGCCGCTGGAAAACTGGCGCAACGTCATCGCTACCAACGTCGATGGGGTGTTCCTCTGTGCCCGCGCGGCCTTCGGCCTGATGCGCCGCCAGCAGCCGCAAGGCGGGCGGATCATCAACAACGGCTCGATATCGGCGCATACCCCGCGCCCGTTCACCGCGCCCTACACCGCCAGTAAGCATGCGGTGCTGGGCCTGACCAAGGCACTGGCGCTGGACGGCCGGCCTTACAACATCGTCTGCAGCCAGGTAGACATCGGCAACGCCCTGACCGAGCTGTCCGAGCGCATGACCCGGGGTGTGCGCCAGGCCAATGGCGAGATCGCCGCCGAGCCAATGCTAAACGTGCGCCATGTGGCCGACGCGGTGCGCTACATCGCTGCGCTGCCGCTGAACGCCAACGTGCTGAACATGACCGTGATGGCCAGCAACATGCCATTCGTTGGCCGTGGCTGAACCTTGCTTTCGATGAACCCTGTTCCTGATGGAGTGACCGATGAAACCCGAAGTCCTGCAACTTAGCCCGATCCTCATCCCGCAGATCCGTGAGCGCCTTGAACAGTTGTTCACCCTACACCGCTACTACGAACAGGCCGACAAGCACGCCTACGTCAGCCAGCATGCCGACAATATCCGCGGCGTGATCACCGGTGGCCACACGGGTATCAGCCAGGCACTGATGGCGCGCCTGCCCAACCTGGAAGTGATCGCGGTCAATGGTGTCGGCACCGACGCGGTCGACCTGGCCTACGCCCGCGACCGCGGCATCCAGGTGACAGCGACCATCGGCGCCCTCACCGAGGACGTTGCCGACCTCGCCATCGGCCTGCTGATCGGTGTGTGCCGGGGCATCTGCACCGGTGACCGTTTCGTGCGCGCCGGCCATTGGGCCACCAGTGCCACGCCGCTGGCACCGTTGCCACTGGCCCGTCAGGTGTCGGGCATGCGCGTGGGCATTGTCGGCATGGGCCGGGTCGGCCGCGCGGTGGCGCAGCGGGCAGCCGCGTTCGGTTGCCCGATTCGCTACACCGACTTGCAGGCGCTGGATGTGCCATACGGCTTCGAGGCCGACCTGCTGCAGTTGGCCAAGCACAGCGACGCACTGATCCTTGCAGCGGCGGCCGACAAGGGTGAGGCGCTGATCGATCGCGACGTGCTGCGGGCCTTGGGCAGCGAGGGTTACCTGATCAACATCGCGCGCGGCAAGCTGGTGGACGAACCGGCCTTGATCGCGGCATTACAGGCTGGCGAGATCGCCGGCGCGGCGCTGGATGTGTTTGCCGATGAGCCGCGAGCGCCCGAGGCGTTGTTCGAGCGTGAGGACGTGGTACTGCAGCCGCACCGGGCCAGTGCCACCGTGCAGACCCGCACGCGCATGGGCGAGATGGTGGTGGCCAGCCTGGTAGATGTGTTTGCCGGGCGCACGCCGCAGGGGCTGGTGTTCTGAGGCACTAGTGCCGGCCTCTTCGCGGGCTCGCCCGCTCCCACAGAGTCATCGCAGGGCTTGAGGGCTGCGCTGTACCTGTAGGAGCGGGCAAGCCCGCGAAAGGGCCGGCACTGGCAATGCACAAGAATCAGGCCACACCCAGTTCCACCGCGTCGCCCTTCAACCGCACCGGCCACACCCGCAAGCGCTGCCCGCTGTCCTCCAGGCATTCCCCGGTGTGCAGGCTGAAATGCTGCTTGTACAAAGGCGCCGCCACCACCAGCTCACCCTGCACGCTACCCACCAAGCCGCGGCCGATGATGTTGGCCCCGGAGCGTGGGTCGCGGTTGTCCACCGCGTACAGCGCCTGGGCTTGGCCAGGTAGATAGAACAGCGCCACCTGGGCACCGTCGAGCCACACCACCACACCGGAGTCGGCCACCAGGTCTTGCGCCCGGCACACGGCCTGCCAGTTCTCGCGTTTGTTCACAGCAGCATTGGACAGCATCATCAGACAGCCTCCTCGACAGTGGGGATCAGGTGCAGCGGCGCGGCAGGCCGGCGTTGTTCGCGTTCACGCACGAAGTGCACGTCCGGGTCGGCGCGCTGGTCGTTGACAAAGGTCCGGAAGCGCTTGAGCTTCTCGGGGTCGTTCAGGGCGTTGGCCCATTCGCACTGATACTGGTCGACCACATGCTGCATCTGCGCTTCCAGTTCGCTGGCAAGGCCCAGGCTGTCGTCGATGACCACCTGTTTCAGGTAGTCCAGCCCGCCCTCGAGGTTTTCACGCCACACCGAAGTACGCTGCAGCTTGTCGGCGGTGCGGATGTAGAACATCAGCACGCGGTCGATCAGGCGTACCAGGGTTTCGTCGTCCAGGTCGGTGGCAAACAGTTCGGCATGCCGCGGGCGCATGCCGCCGTTACCGCACACGTACAGGTTCCAGCCCTTGTCGGTGGCGATCACACCAATGTCCTTGCTCTGGGCCTCGGCACATTCGCGGGTGCAGCCAGACACGGCGAACTTGAGCTTGTGCGGGCTGCGCAGGCCCTTGTAGCGGTCTTCCAGGCGCAGGGCCATGGCCACGCTGTCCTGCACGCCGTAGCGGCACCAGGTACTGCCCACGCACGACTTCACCGTACGGGTCGATTTGCCGTAGGCATGGCCTGTTTCGAAACCGGCCTCGATCAACTCCCCCCAGATGAGAGGCAATTCGTGCAGCTGGGCGCCGAACAGGTCGATGCGCTGGCCGCCGGTGATCTTGGTGTACAGGTCGTACTTCTTGGCCACCTGGCCAATCACGATGAGTTTGTCCGGGGTGATTTCACCCCCCGGAATACGCGGCACCACCGAGTAGGTGCCGTTTTTCTGCATATTGGCCATGAAGGTGTCGTTGGTGTCCTGCAGCGGCACCAGCGCCGGGTCCATGATCGGCTGGTTCCAGCAGGAGGCAAGGATGTTGCCCACCGCCGGCTTGCAGATGTCACAGCCGGTGTGGCCCTTGCCGTGACGTGCGAGCAATTCGCTGAAGGTGCGGATGCCCTCCACCCGCACCATGCCGTACAGCTCTTGCCGGGTGTAGGCGAAGTGCTCGCACAGGCTCTTGTCCACTGCTACACCGCGGGCCGTCAGTTCATGTTCGAAGACTTGCTTGAGCAAGGCCGCGCAGCCGCCACAGCCGGTTGCCGCCTTGGTGCAGCCCTTGACCGCAGCCAGGTCGCTGCAGCCGCTGTCGATGGCGGCACAGACTGCACCCTTGCTGACGTTATGGCAGGAGCAGATGGTGGCGCTGTCGGGCAAGGCGTCGGCCCCCAGCGCTGGTGCTGCGCCGCCTTGCGGCAGGATCAGCGCGGCGGGGTCGGCCGGCAGGGCAATACCGTTCTGGGCATACTGCAGCAAGGTGTCGTAATAGCTGATGTCGCCAACCAGCACCGCACCCAGCACATGCTTGCCGCTGGCATCCACCACCAGCCGCCGGTAGGCGCTGTTGGCTTCGTCGATGAAGCGGTAGCTGCGTGCACCGGGCGTAGCACCGTGGGCATCACCGATCGAACCGACGTCCACCCCCAGCAGCTTGAGCTTGGTCGACATGTCGGCACCGCTGAACGGCACCGGCGCCTCGCCGCAGAGCAATGCCGCCAGGTTGCGCGCCATGCTGTAGCCGGGCGCGACCAGGCCGAACACGCTGCCGTTCCACGATGCGCATTCACCGATGGCAAAGATGCGCGGGTCACTGCTGCGGCAGTGCTCGTCGATCACCACCCCGCCGCGTGGGGCGATGTCCAGGCCGCAGGCACGGCCAAGGGCATCTTGTGGGCGAATGCCAGCGGAGAACACGATCAGGTCGGTTTCCAGGTATTGGCCACCGTCGAAGTTCATGCGGTAACGGTAGGCGTCGCCCTGGCTGATCGACTGGGTGGCACGCGACAGGTGCACCCCCACGCCCAGTGCTTCGATCTGTGCCTTGAGCGCTGCGCCGCCCTCGCCATCCAGCTGCACCGGCATCAGCCGTGGCGCGAACTCCACCACGTGGGCTTCCAGGCCGAGCGACTTGAGGGCGTTGGCCGCTTCCAGCCCCAGCAGGCCACCCCCCACCACCACGCCACGGCGGGCGCTGGCGGCGGCAGCGCGAATGCCATCGAGGTCGTCGAGGGTACGGTAGACCAGGCGGGCATCACCGCTGGAGCCCTCGATTGGCGGCACAAAGGGGTAGGAACCGGTCGCCAGGACCAGTTGGTCGTAGCCGTAGCGGCCTTGGGCGGTAACCACCTCGCCGCGCTCGCGATCGATCTGCAGGACCGCTTCGCCAAGGTGCAGGTGCACGCCGCTGGCGGTGTAGAAGTCGTGCTCGCACAGGGCCAGGGTTTCGGCACAGCTACCGCCAAAGTACTCGGACAGGTGCACTCGGTCGTAGGCGCGCTGGCGCTCCTCGCCGAACACCCGTACCTCGAACTGCTGCAGGGCGCCGCGGCTGACCAGTTGTTCGACACAGTGGTGGCCGACCATGCCGTTGCCGACGATGACCAGTCGCTCTCGTTGCCCGCTGCTCGCTGTTGCCTTCATAAGCCGATCCTCGATCAAAAAAAAAGCGCCTGGAGCCGAAGCTCCAGGCGCCTTTGCCTGTATTCATCACGGTAGGGGGCCCGGTTGATCGCCGTTGATCAGTGGGCTTTGTTGTTACATGGGCTAAGCAGGGAGTGTGCCAAGCCTGGTGCCGGGGGTGGACGCGTTACGCGCAAACCCGCACCTGCACGGGCCTGCACAGCGTTCCAGGCCTTTACAGCAGCGGGCTCGCTCGCCCGCCACCCGGCACCGGCTGCGCACATTCACAGTGCACTGCAGCCCATCGCGGTGCACATCAGTACACGTCACGCCGGTAGCGCCGGGCCTGGTTCAGGCCGTCGACGTAGGCATCAGCCGCCGCCGCATCCATGCCGCCATGCTCGGCGACAATCGCCCGCAAGGCCGCATCCACATCCCTGGCCATGCGCTGGGCATCACCGCAGACATAGAAGTACGCCCCGGCCTGCAACCATTGCCACAGCTGCGCCCCGTGCTCGAGCATGCGCGTCTGCACGTAGATCTTTTGCGCCTGGTCACGCGAGAACGCCGTGTCCAGCCGCAGGTGCCCCGTGGCTTGCCAGGCCTGCAATTGCGCCTGGTAATAAAAGTCGCTCGCAGCGTGCTGCTCGCCGAAGAACAGCCAGTTCGGCCCGCTGGCGCCGCGCGCTTCACGCTCTTCAAGGAACGCCCGAAACGGCGCAATGCCAGTGCCAGGGCCGACCATGATCAACGGCACACCATCGTCCTCAGGCAGGCGGAAGTGCTTCGACACCTGCGGAAAGATCGCCACCTTCAACGACTGTGCCCGGTCGGCCAGGAAGCTGGAGCACACACCGTTGCGATCACCGTAGCGCACCGTGGAAACGGTCAGGTGCACCTGTTGCGGGTGCGCCAGTGGGCTGGAACTGATCGAGTACAGCCGTGGCTGCAACGGCTTGAGCAACGCGAGCCAACTGGCCAGTGGCAGTTGCTGCGGGAAGGCGCGCAACACATCGACCAGTTGCCGGCCCCACAACCACGCCTGCAGTTCGGCCTTGCACTCGGGCTGCAGGAGGCGCTGCAGGTCGGGGGCATTAGCGGCGAACACCTGCAGTTGCTGTGGGGTGACCTTGGCGATTTCCAGGTGTGCCTGCAGGGCTTCGGCCAGCGGCATGGCGGGCTGGCCCTTCAATTCCACCAGCGCCTGGCCGTCGAGTTGCATCAGCGCCAGCAGTTCTGCGACCAGCGCCGGACAATTGCGTGGCCATACCCCCAGGGCGTCGCCGGCGGCGTAGGTGAAACCGCTGCCACTGAGGTCGAAGACCAGCTGGCGGGTTTCCTTGCTGGCACCGGGGCCGTTGAGCAGCCGGTTTTCCAGCAGGGTGGCCGCCCAGGGCCGCTGCTTGGTGTAAACCGCCACGGGTGCCGCTGCGCCGGCCGGCTGTGCCGCGGCGGTGCTCCCCAGGCTTGGCAGCAGTGCCTCCAGCCAGCCGGCAAACACTTCGTCGAAGTCGGGCTCGCAGTCCACCCGTTGCAGCAGGCGCCGGCCGCCCAGCTCGGCCAGCCGCTGGTCCAGCTTGCGGCCAAAACCACAGAACTGCTCATAACTGGAGTCGCCCAAGGCCAGCACGGCATACGGCAGCTCGGCGCAGTGGCCGCCCTCCTCACCTTGCAACGCCTGCCAGAAGTTCGCGGCACTGTCGGGGGCCTCGCCATCACCGAACGTGCTGGTAATGAACACCACGCTGGCAGCGCCGCGCAGCTGGCTGGGGCGGGTCGCCTGCATGCAACTGAGCTGCACCTGCAGGCCTGCGCCGCGCAGGCGTTCGGCGCAGCGCTCGGCCAGCAGTTCGCAGTTGCCGGTCTGCGAAGCCCATACCACCTGGTGCAGCGGCTGGGCTGGCGCCGCGGCCGGTGCCTGGGCAGGGGTCGCGAACAGCCCGGCCAGCAAGCCGTCAACGAACATACGCCGGCTGGCCGGCAGCGGCGCACTGGCCGGCAGGCTGGGCACAGCGTCGGCGCGCGCCTGGGCCAGCCCCAGCAGAAAACCTTGCAGATAGTGGCGCTCGTCGTCGGCCAGCACCGGGGCCGGCAAGGTGTCCAGGCCTAACAGGCGGGACAAGGTGGCGGTCGGCATGCTGGCAGGCTCGGCAACGGAGGTGTGCAGTTCAAGGGCATCGATACGCTCGCCGGCAACCCGCTGCAGGGCCACGGCGCAGTGCTTGAATGCGGGCTGCAACGACAGAGGGTCGAGCGCATCGCAGGTCACGGCATTGATGGCCAGCTGCTCACCGACCAGGTCGTTCCAGTGAAACGGCGCAAAGCAGTTGCCCGGCATTACCCGGTCGCTGATACGCGCCGGGAGCACGGCCTGGCCACGCCGCGAGCGAACGGCCACCTGGTCTTTCTCGGCAATGCCCAAACGGGCGGCATCTTCCGGGTGGATTTCAACGAACGGGCCGGGCTCCAGCTTGTTCAGCGCCGGTACCTTGCCGGTCTTGGTCAGGGTATGCCAGTGGTGCTGCACGCGGCCGGTGTTGAGCACCAGGGGGTAGGCGTCATCCGGCAACTCAGCGGCGGGCAACCAGGGCCGGGCGAAGAAGCGTGCCTTGCCACTGGCCGTGGGGAAGGCGATAGCCGGCCGCTGCCCTTGGTCATCGAGCAGCAGCGTCTGGCTGCTGCCATCGTTCAGGTAACGCAGCGGGCTGCGGTGCTGCTCGCGCCCCGGGGCGCTGGGCCACTGCCGGGGTTGCTGACGCAGGTCGGCATAGCTGATGCCACGCAGGTCATAGCCGGTGGCCGGGTTGTGAAAGCGGCGAATTTCCTCATACACCGCCTCGGCGTTCGGGTAATCGAAGGCCTCGCCATAGCCCATCGCGCAGGCCACGCGGGCGATGATCTGCCAGTCCGGCAGGCTTTGCCCGGGCGGCTCGACAGCGCGGGGCATCAGGGTCAGGTTGCGTTCGCTGTTGATCATCACGCCCTCGCCTTCGGCCCACAGCGCGGCAGGCAGCAGGATATCGGCGTAACGGTTGGTTTCGGTGTCGAGGAAAGCGTCCTGGGCGATCACCAGGTCGGCCTGGCGCAAGCCGTCGAGCACCTGCTGGCGGTTGGCGACACTGGCAACCGGGTTGCTGCAGATGATCCAGCAGGCTTTCACCTTACCGGCCTTGAGTTGCTCGAACAGGGCCACCGTTCCCTCGCCGGCTTCGCTGCGCAGGCTACCGGGTGGCAGTTGCCACTGCTGTTCGACGAAGGCACGGTCAGCCGCCACCAGCGCCGAGCGCTGGCCGGGCAAGCCGGGCCCCATGTAGCCCATTTCGCGGCCGCCCATGGCATTGGGCTGGCCGGTCAGCGAGAACGGCCCGCTGCCAGGGCGGCAAATGGCACCGGTGGCCAGGTGCAGGTTGCAGATGGCATTGCTGTGCCAGGTGCCATGAATGCTCTGGTTCAGCCCCATGGTCCAGCAGCTCATCCAGTTGCCGGCGCTGCCGATCCATTGCGCGGCCTTGACGATGTCGGCCTCGGTCAGCCCGGTGATGGCGGCCACCCGTTCGGGGCTGTAGTCATCGAGCAAGGCGGGCATGTCGTCCCAGCCTTCGGTATGGCGGGCGATGAAGTCCGGTTGGGTGTGGCCATTGCGATGCAGCAGGTGCAGCAGGCCATTGAGCAAGGCCATGTCGCTGCCGGGGCGCAGCTGCAGGAACAGGTCGGCCTTGTCCGCCGTGGCGCTGCGCCGGGGATCTACAACGATCAGTTTGGCCCCTGCCTTGACCCGGTCGAGCAGACGCAGGAACAGGATCGGGTGGCAGTCAGCCATGTTCGAACCGATCACCAGAAACACATCGGCGTGCTCGAAATCCTCGTAGCTGCCAGGCGGGCCGTCGGCGCCTAGCGACAGCTTGTAGCCGCTGCCGGCACTGGCCATGCACAAGCGCGAATTGGACTCGATGTGGCGGGTGCGAATGAAACCCTTGGCCAGCTTGTTGGCCAGGTACTGGGCCTCCAGCGACATCTGCCCGGACACGTAGAGCGCTACGGCGTCTGGCCCATGCTGGTCGATGATGCCACGCAGGCGCTTAGCACTCTCGGCAATTGCCTGGTCCATGTTGGCGCGCACTGGCGGCTGGTTGCGTTGCTGGCGCAGGTAGGCGTCTTCCATGCGCCCGGCCGCCGTCAGCGGCAAGTGGGCGGTAAGGCCCTTGGTGCACAGCCGGCCGTAGTTGCTGGGGTGCTGCTTGTCGCCGCTGATCTTGCCGACCTTGCCATCGGCAACGCTCATGACGATGCCGCAACCAACCCCGCAATACGGGCATACGCTGCGCACTTCGTTATTGACCATGGGCGGGCTCCTGTGGAAACGCAAAAAGGCGCCGGCTGCCCCGGCCTGCAGCAGCAAGCGGGGGCAACACGGCGCCTTTGTCGTGAGAATGTGCGGGCTGTCGACGTTGATGGCCCGGGATGGGAGGTAGCCAGCAATTAGTGGGCCAGCTGGAGCAGACGCTTCTACCACGCCCGCGCTCTGGCGTACCCTGCGCACCCTGCGCACCCTGCGCACCATGCGGTGGCAACTTAACACCCGCTGGCGCTATGCTGGGGCAAATTCCAGCATGAGCAACCGCCCTTTCCCCATGCCCCAGGTGATCCTCAAGACCCCCGCCCAACTCGAGCTGATGCGCCGGGCCGGCCAGTTGCTGGCCCAGGTATTCGCTGACCTCGACAACTTCATCCGCCCCGGCGTGACCACCCTGCAAATCAACGACCGCGCCGAAGCCTACATTGTCGAAACGCTCAAGGCCCGGCCTGCGAGCAAGGGCCAGTACGGGTTCCCCTACTCGCTCAATACCTCGGTGGACCATGTGGTGTGCCATGGCATGCCCAAAGCCGACGAGGTGCTTGAGGAAGGCTCGATCGTCAACGTCGACATTACCCTGGAACAGGGCGGCTACATCGCCGACGCCTCGAAGATGTACTGCATTGGCACGATCAGCGACGAGGCCCGCCGCCTGGTCGACACCACCTATGCAGCGCTGTGGAAAGGCATCGAGCAGGTGCGCCCAGGGGCCACGCTGGGTGACATCGGCCACGCCGTGCAGGCCCATGCCGAGGCCGCGGGCTACAGCGTGGTGCGCGAATACTGTGGGCATGGTATCGGCCAGCAGATGCATGAAGCACCGGAGGTCTTGCATGTGGGCCAGCGCGGCATGGGCATGAAGCTCAAGCCAGGCATGGTGTTCACCATCGAACCGATGATCAACCAGGGTGGGCGCGGCACGCGCGAACTGAAAGATGGCTGGACGGTGGTTACCCGCGACCACAGCCTGTCGGCGCAGTGGGAGCACACGGTGGCGGTGACGGACGACGGTTTCGAAATGCTGACGTTGCGTGAAGAAGAACGCCGGGGCTGAAACTGAAGCGCTCTGCGGGCTCTTGAAGCATACAGGCAAAAAAAAAGCGACCCTAAGGTCGCTTTCTTTGTAACTTCCGGGTGTTCAGTGGGCCCAGGAAGTTGAATATGGCGCAGCGGACGGGACTCGAACCCGCGACCCCCGGCGTGACAGGCCGGTATTCTAACCGACTGAACTACCGCTGCGCTATACATCGAGTGGTGGGTGATGACGGGATCGAACCGCCGACCCTCTGCTTGTAAGGCAGATGCTCTCCCGGCTGAGCTAATCACCCATGTCTCTCGGTGTGGCGCGCATTCTACGTACGCCCCTGCACCCTGGCAAGCACTTTTTAAACTTTTTTCAAAAAAAACCTCAGGCCTTTCAAAGACCTAGCGTTGCCAGGCGTTTTCTTGCGCCATTAACCACTGCTGGCCCTCTGACAGGGTTGGCCTGGGAGCACTGCTCGGAGAATAATGCCCGCCT
This sequence comes from Pseudomonas sp. PARCl1, assembly GCF_947311875.1. Classification (NCBI taxonomy): domain Bacteria; kingdom Pseudomonadati; phylum Pseudomonadota; class Gammaproteobacteria; order Pseudomonadales; family Pseudomonadaceae; genus Pseudomonas; species Pseudomonas sp. PARCl1. Next base: position 17,190 of record NZ_CAMZMX010000014.1, on the reverse strand, counting down.
TATGCATTAATGAGAGATTGCCCCGCATGTGGTTCAAGAACCTGCTGACCTACCGCCTGACCCAGGAAGTACCGTTCGAGCCTGAAGCGCTGGAGGCCGCCCTGGCCAGCAAGCCGGCCCGCGCCTGTGCCAGCCAGGAGCTGTCCACCTATGGTTTCATCGCACCGTTCGGCAAAGGCGAAGACGCGCCCTTGGTGCATGTCAGCGGCGAGTACCTGCTGATTGCCGCACGCAAGGAAGAACGCATCCTGCCAAGCAGCGTGGTCAATGACGCCGTGAAGGAAAAGGTCGAAGAGATCGAGACCGAGCAGATGCGCAAGGTCTACAAGAAGGAACGCGACCAGATCAAGGATGAGATCATCCAGGCCTTCCTGCCGCGCGCGTTCATCCGCCGCTCGATGATTTTCGCTGCCATTGCCCCGCGTCAGGGTGTGATCCTGGTCAACTCGGCCAGCGCCAAGCGTGCCGAAGACCTGCTGTCGACCCTGCGTGAAGTGATGGGCTCGCTGCCAGTGCGCCCAGCCACGGTAAAAATCGCACCGGTTGCTACCATGACCGACTGGGTCAAGTCGCAACAGGCTGCTGAAGGCTTCTACGTGCTGGACGAGTGCGAACTGCGCGACACCGCCGAAGACGGTGGCATCGTGCGCTGCAAACGCCAGGACCTGACCGGCGAAGAAATCCAGCTGCACCTGAGCACCGGCAAGGTGGTTACCCAACTGGCCCTGGCCTGGCAGGACAAGCTGTCGTTCATCCTCGACGACAAGATGGTCATCAAGCGCCTGAAGTTCGAAGAGCTGCTGCAGGAACAGGCCGAACAGGACGGTGGCGATGAGGCGGCCCAGCAGTTCGACGCCAGCTTCCAGCTGATGATGATGACCTTTGCCGAATTCTTGCCGGTGCTGTTCGAGGCCCTGGGTGGCGAGGAGATTCCGCAGGGGGTCTGAAAGCAGTAGCGAAAGGCAAGTGGCAAGTGGCAAGTGGCAAGTGGCAAGTGGCAAGTGGCAAGTGAAAGTACTACGGTGCCGCATCGAACACGGCACCCCTGCTTTGGGTTTTTCTTGCAGCTTGCAGCTTGCGTCTCGCGTCTTGCCCTGAAACCTGCAGGTGTGCACTATAGTGCTCACTGTGAGGACGACCTCACGACGCACCGCGTGATCATTACGGGGACGGCCCCATCATTCACCACGATGGAGAAGCACCATGTCCTGGATCATCCTGTTCTTCGCCGGCCTGTTCGAGGTCGGCTGGGCCGTAGGCCTCAAATACACCGACGGCTTCAGCAAGCCACTGCCCACCGTACTCACCGTCGCCGCCATGGCTATCAGCCTCGGCCTTCTGGGCCTGGCCATGAAGGAGTTGCCGCTGGGCACTGCCTACGCCATCTGGACCGGGGTGGGGGCCGTGGGCACGGTGATCGCCGGCATTATCCTGTTCGGCGAATCCATGGCCCTGGTACGCCTGGTTAGCGTGGCGCTGATCATCACCGGCCTGGTCGGCCTGAAGGTCAGCGCCAGCTGATCCCCTCCCCTAGCGCAGGTTGCCGCGCAAGCGGCTGACCTGCTCACGCAGGGCCTCTGGCTGCGCCGCCTCCACCGGGATGGCGGCACCGGCCACGATGGTCACCCGCGACCACAACCGCTTGAAGAAGCCTTTGCGTGGGTCGCGGCTGAAGAAACTGCCCCACAAGCCCTGCAAGGCCAGCGGAATCACCGGCACCGGGGTTTCTTCGAGGATGCGCTTGACGCCCCCCTTGAACACATCGATTTCACCATCACCGGTCAGTTTGCCCTCCGGGAAGATGCACACCAGTTCGCCGTCGGCCAGGTACGCGGCAATGCGTGCGAAGGCCCGCTCGTACGTGGCCTGGTCTTCATTGCGCCCGGCAATCGGGATGGCCCCTGCGGTACGGAAAACAAAGTTGAGCACCGGCAGGTTGTAGATCTTGTAGTACATGACAAAGCGGATCGGCCGGCGGATCGCCCCACCCAACAGCAGCGCGTCGACGAACGAGACATGGTTGCACACCAGCAACGCCGCACCCTGGTCGGGAATGCGCTGGAGGTCACGGTGCTGCACGCGGTACATCGAATGGCTGAGCAGCCAGATCAAGAAGCGCATGGTGAACTCGGGCACGATCCTGAAAATGTAGGCGTTGACCGCGATATTGAGCAGCGACACCACCAGGAACAGCTGGGGGATGCTCAGCTTGGCCAGGCCCAGCAGGAGGATGGTGAGCAGTGCCGACACCACCATGAACAGGGCATTGAGGATGTTGTTGGCCGCGATTACCCGGGCGCGCTGGTCTTCGCCGGTGCGGGCCTGGATCAAGGCATACAGCGGCACGATATAGAAGCCGCCGAACACCCCCAGGCCCATGATCGACAGCAGGATCCACCAGGCCTGGCTCATGCCCAGCAGCGCCAGCCAGTCATGCGGCGCAGCAGCCGCTGGCACATCGCCAGAGTGCCACCACCACAGCAACCCGAACAGGGTCAGGCCGAACGAGCCGAATGGCACCAGGCCGATTTCCACCTTGCGCCCGCTGAGCCGTTCGCACAGCAGAGAGCCCAGCGCGATGCCCACCGAGAACAGCGTCAGCACCAGCGTTACCACGGTGCCGTCACCGTGCAGCCAGTCCTTGGCGTAGGCCGGACTCTGCGTAAGGTAGATGGCACCGACAAACCAGAACCACGAGTTGCCGACGATCGAGCGCGACACTGCCGGCGGCTGGCCCAGGCCCATGCGCAGGATCACCCAGGATTGCTTGAAGATATTCCAGTCCAGCGGCATGTTCGGCGAGGCCGCGGCTGCCCGCGGGATCCAGCGGCTGGCCAGGTAGCCCAGCACCGCAGTGCCGACCACCCCCCCGGCCACCACGGTGGCGTAGCTGTCGGCCGACATCATCACCCCGGCGCCGATGGTGCCTGCCAGGATGGCAAGGAAGGTGCCGGTTTCGACCAGCCCGTTGCCACCGACCAGCTCTTCTTCACGCAGGGCCTGGGGCAGGATGGAATACTTCACCGGGCCGAACAGCGCCGAATGCGTGCCCATGCCGAACAGCGCCACCAGCATCAGCGCCAGGTGGTTGGTGATGAAGCCCAGGGCGCCGACCGCCATGATGGCGATCTCGGCCAGCTTGATGGCGCGGATCAGCGCGTCCTTGGCAAACTTTTCGCCAAACTGCCCACCTAACGCCGAAAACAGGAAAAACGGCAGAATGAACAGCAAGGCACACAGGTTGACCCAGATCGACCGGTCACCCTCGCCCAGGCTGAGCTTGAACAGGATCGCCAGGATCAGCGACTGCTTGAACAGGTTGTCGTTGAAGGCACCCAGCGACTGAGTGATGAAAAACGGCAGGAAGCGCCGCTTGCCGAGCAAGGTGAATTGCGAGGAATGACTCATCGTCCTTGGTCCTGATGGCTTTTCAATTGGAGGCGCGCCGGGCGCACCAGGCCACAAATCTGCATGGGAAAGGCAGCGGCTGGCAAGCGCAGGGGCAGAACCCGCCACGCTCAGCGGGTCGATCGCGCCCGGCAGGCGCTCATTCGAAACCGAACAAAGCCCGCGCGGTATCCACCAGCAGGGCCTGGCGCAGCTGGGCCGAGCAACCCAAGGCCTCGAACTGCTGCACTGCAGTGGCAAAGCTGGTCGTCGACTCATGCTGGGTATGCGGCCAATCACTGCCCCACATCAAGCGCTCGGCGCCGTAGTGCGCTTCCAGCGCGCACAGTGCCGAGCGCGCGAAGGCCAGATTCTCGTCCGGCGCCCCCGCCAGCCGGTAGATCCCCGACACCTTCACCCAAACCTTGCCCTGCCCGCCCAGGGTCAACAGTTCGGCGAACCCGGGCTGGCCCAGCCCACGGCGGGCATCGGGGCGGCCGAAATGGTCGATCACGATGTTCAGGCCATAGGGTTGTAGCGCGCGGACCAGTGCCGGTATGTCCGCCACCTGCCGGTGCAGTTCCAGGTGCCAGCCTTGTTCGCCAATGCGTTCGAGCAGCGGTCGCCAGCGGCCACTGGCCAGGTCCGGCAGGGTCTGACCCATCAGGTTCAGGCGCACACCACGCACGCCTGACCGGGCCATGTCGGCAAGGGTGTGTGGCTCGACATCGGGCGCCAGCATCACCACCCCGCGCAGTTGCTGCGGCACAGCCTGCAGGGCGCTGAGCAGGTAGCGGTTGTCGGTGCCGAGGAAACTCGGCTGCACCAGCACGCCATGGCTGAAACCATGGGCCAGCAGCTGGCCCAGGTAGTCGCCCAGCGGCGCATCGTAATCAGGGGCATAGCGCCGCTCACTGGCCAGCGCCAGCCCACGGCTGAAAACGTGGGCGTGGCTGTCGATCGCGCTCAGGTGTAAAGGAGGTACGTCGGGCATGGCTCTCATACAGAAAAGTCAGGTTATTTGGCAACTGCCCCGGCGGTGTGCGGCGCCGTGGCATTTTCGAGGGTGCGCCCGCGGGTCTCCGGCAAGCACAAGGCGGCGATCACCGCCACGCCATAGGCGATGCCAGCGTCGATACCAATGGCGCTGCCCAAGGACATCGACTCGCTCATGTGGCCGACCAGGAACGGGAACACTGCCGACAGTACGCGGCCGAAGTTGTAGCAGAAGCCCACCCCGGCACCGCGCACCTCGGCCGGGTACAGCTCATTGAAAAACGCCCCCAGACTGGCCGGGATACCGGCGGCGAAAAAGCCCAGCGGGAAGCCGAGGAACAGCATCTGCGTGTTGGTCAGCGGGAAGAACACATAGGCTTGTACGGTCAGCACGCAGCACAGGGCGAACAGCAGAATATTCTTGCGCCGGCCGATGCGGTCGATCAGCAGGCCGCTGACCACGCAACCGCACCAGAAGGCCAGGATGATCACCGCCAGGTAACCACCGGAGTTCAGCACCGACAAGTTGCGCTCGGTTTTGAGGAAGGTCGGCAGCCAGGTCATCACCGCGTGGTACCCACCATGGGCGCCCAGGCCAAGCAGGCCGCCCAGCAAGGTCACGCGCAACAGCTGCGGGCGGAAGATGCCGGCCATGGAGTGCAGGAAGCTGGCAGGGATGGCATTGGCGTTGTGCAGGCGCTGGAAGCTGTCCGGCTCGGGCACGTTGCGGCGTACCCAAAGGATCAGCAACGACGGCAACAGGCCGACGAAGAACATCACCCGCCAGGCAAATTCCTGCGGCACCAGCGAGTAGATCAGCATGAACAGTGCCACGGCCAGGCCCCAGCCCACGGCCCAGGCGCTCTGCACCGTGCCCATGACCTTGCCGCGGTATTTCGGGTTGATGGTTTCGGCCATCAGCACGGCGCCGGCAGCCCACTCGCCGCCGATACCGAAGCCTTGCATGGCCTTGACCAACAGCAAGGGGTAAAAACCGGTGACGAACGCCGAGAGGAAGGTGAAGCACGAGAACCAGAGGATCATCCACTGCAGGGTCCGCACGCGGCCGTAGCGGTCGGACAAGGTGCCACCCAGCCAGCCGCCGATGGCCGAAGTCACCAGGGTCAGGCCACTGATCAGGCCGGCATCGCCTTTGCTCAGGGAGAACGCGGCGATCAGCGCCGGGATGGCCAGGCCGAACATCTGCACTTCCAGCGCATCGAGCGACCAGCCGCCGAAACAGGCCCAGAATGTCTTGCGTTCCCGCGAGGTGATCTGGCGATACCAACTGAACATGACTGTTATCCTTCTAGTGTGTGCCTGTGACCGCCAGGCAAGCGGAACCACCGCGCCGCGTGTGCACGGCGCAGAGGGAAACGGGGTGCAGCCGCCGGCTTAGCGAATGTCGATGCGGTAGCGGAAGTGCTGCGCATGGCCGCGTGAGCGGCGCCATTCCAGCGGCTTGCCGGCGTAGTCACGGGCCAGGCGCTCGATCACCACCACCGGGCTGCCGGCCGGCAGTTGCAGCAAGCGGCCATGCGCCGCGTCAACCGCTTCGGCGGTGAGGGTTTCTTCGGCGTAGGCGACCACCTGGCCGCACAGTGCTTCGTAGAGGGGGTACAGCAGCGGCCCCTCGCTGTTCAGGTCGACCTCCAGCAACGGTTGGAACGTCTGGCGCGGCAACCAGATTTCTTCGGCCAGTACCGGCTGGGCGCCGAGCAGGCGCGTACGGACAATTCGGATCACCTCGCTGTGAACCGCCAGGCCCAGTGCTTCGGCGACCGCCGAAGGCGCAGTCATCGGCTCGATGGCAAGAATGCGGCTTTCAGGCACCGCGCGCTGGCCATTGGCGGCTTCGAAGCGGAAGAACCGGAACAGCGAAGACTGGAATTGCGGGCGGCGCACGAAGGTACCGCGCCCCTGCTGACGCTCCAGCACGCCTTCAGCCACCAGTACGTCCACGGCTTTGCGCACGGTGCCGACTGACATGTCGAACTCGGTGGCCAAGGCAGCCTCAGTCGGGATCGCTTCGCCTGGGCGCCAGCGGTTGTTGGCAATCTGCTCGAGCAAGTGGTCGCGCAGTTGTTGGTAACGGGGCAGTCGAGCATCACCGGACAGTGGGTGCATGGGTCTCGCTCTCTTGTTGTTATATAAACATATATATGAATTCTGGAGGCAGTATTCCCCGCGTATGCCGGGCTGTCAATCCTCCGCTTGTCGCGGTTCTGAGGCGTCAGCTGCCTTGCTGGCGACAGGGCCGGTACCGGTCAGCGAAGCCGGGCCCTGCGACCACGCGCCACTGCGACCATCGTCGGCGCTGACGAAGCGCCACCAGCGTGCCAGACTGGTAGATCGGGACCGCGTTATCTTATTGCTTCGGAGTTTTCATGTCGTTGTCCAGCGGGCTGATCGCCGTGGTCGCCCTGGCCTATATGGCCATCATGTTCGCCATCGCCTTCTATGGCGACCGCCGCAGCACGCCGTTGCCGCCCAAGCTGCGTGCCTGGGTGTACAGCCTGTCGCTGGCCGTGTACTGCACCAGCTGGACCTTCTTCGGCGCCGTTGGCCAGGCCGCCGAACAACTGTGGGCGTTCTTGCCGATCTACCTGGGCCCGGTACTGCTGCTGATTTTTGCGCCTTGGGTGTTGCAGAAGATGGTGCTGATCAGCAAGCAGCAGAACATCACCTCGATCGCCGACTTCATCGCCGCACGCTATGGCAAGTCGCAGACCCTGGCGGTGGTGGTGGCGCTGATCTGCCTGGTTGGCGTGCTGCCCTACATCGCCCTGCAGCTCAAGGGCATCGTGCTGGGCGTGAACTTGCTGATCGGCGCCAGTGCCGACGCCACCGGCACACGCGTCCAGGACACCGCGCTGGTGGTGTCGCTGGTATTGGCGCTGTTCGCCATCGTGTTTGGCACGCGCAGCCTGGACGTGACCGAACACCACCGTGGCATGGTCCTGGCCATTGCCTTCGAATCGCTGATCAAGCTGCTGGCCTTCCTGGCTGTGGGCATCTTCGTGGTGTTCAACCTGTATGACGGCTTCGGCGACCTGTTCAGCCAGGCACGCCAGTCGATTCAGTTGCAGGATTACTGGCAGGAGACCATCAATTGGCCCTCCATGGTGGTGCAGACCGCCGTGGCGATGATGGCGATCATCTGCCTGCCGCGGCAGTTCCACGTTACTGTGGTGGAGAACATCGAACCACAAGACCTGCGCCTGGCCCGCTGGGTGTTCCCCCTGTACCTGGGGCTGGCTGCCCTGTTCGTGGTGCCGATTGCCCTGGCCGGGCAAATGCTGCTGCCAGGGGCCGTGATTTCCGACTCGTTCGTGATCAGCCTGCCGCTGGCCGAGGCCCACCCGAGCCTGGCGCTGCTGGCGTTCATCGGCGGCGCCTCGGCAGCCACCGGCATGGTCATCGTCGAGGCCGTGGCACTGTCGACCATGGTCTCCAACGACATGCTGCTGCCCTGGCTGCTACGCCGCAACAATGCCGAACGGCCGTTCGAAGCGTTCCGTCACTGGATGCTCTCGGTGCGCCGGGTGACCATCGTGGTGATCCTGCTGCTGGCCTATGTCAGCTATCGCCTGCTGGGCTCGACCGCCAGCCTGGCAACCATCGGCCAGATCGCGTTTGCCGCCGTGACCCAATTGACCCCGGCCATGCTCGGCGCGCTGTACTGGAAGCAGGCCAACCGCCGCGGCGTGTTTGCCGGCCTGGCTGCCGGTATCTTCCTGTGGTTCTACACCTTGGTGTTGCCGATTGCCGCGCACAGTGTGGGCTGGCCCCTGCAGGTGTTCCCAGGGCTGGCTTGGCTGCACGGCAACCCGCTGAACCTGCCGATCAGTCCCCTGACCCAAGGCGTGGTGTTGTCGCTGGCGGGTAACTTCACCCTGTTCGCCTGGGTGTCGCTGCTGTCGCGCACGCGGGTGTCCGAACATTGGCAGGCTGGCCGCTTCATTGGCCAGCAGACCAGCGCCCGGCCCAGCAGCAAGCCGCTGCTGGCGGTACAGATCGACGACCTGCTGACCCTGGCATCGCGCTTTGTCGGCGAAGAGCGCGCCCGGCAGAGCTTCATCCGCTTTGCCTACCGCCAGGGCAAGGGCTTCAACCCCAACCAGAACGCGGACGGCGACTGGATCGAACACACCGAACGGCTGCTGGCCGGCGTGCTGGGCACCTCGTCGACCCGCGCGGTTGTCAAGGCGGCCATCGAAGGCCGCGACATGCAGCTGGAAGACGTAGTGCGCATCGCCGATGAAGCCAGCGAAGTCCTGCAGTTCAACCGCGCCCTGCTGCAGGGCGCCATCGAGAACATCAACCAAGGCATCAGCGTGGTCGACCAGAACCTGCACCTGGTGGCCTGGAACCGCCGTTACCTGGAGCTGTTCAACTACCCGGAGGGGCTGATCAGTGTCGGCCGGCCGATTGCCGACATCATCCGTTACAACGCCGAGCGCGGGTTGTGCGGCCCCGGCGAGGCCCAGGTGCACGTGGCGCGCCGCCTGCACTGGATGCGCCAGGGCCGTGCGCACTCCTCCGAGCGGTTGTTCCCCAACGGCCGGGTGATCGAGTTGATCGGCAACCCGATGCCCGGGGGCGGGTTCGTCATGAGTTTCACCGACATCACGCCGTTCCGCGAGGCCGAACAGGCACTGCGCGATGCCAACGAAGGCCTGGAGCAACGGGTGGCCGAGCGCACCCATGAACTGTCGCAACTGAACCAGGCATTGTCCGAAGCCAAGAGCCAGGCCGAAGCGGTCAGCAAGTCCAAGACCCGCTTCCTGGCTGCAGTCAGCCATGACCTGATGCAACCGTTGAACGCTGCGCGGCTGTTTTCCGCCGCCTTGTCGCAGCAGGCCGAAGGCATGAATGAAGAAGCCCGGCAGTTGGTGCAGCACATGGACAGCTCACTGCGCTCGGCAGAGGAGCTGATCAGCGACCTGCTGGACATCTCGCGCCTGGAAAACGGCAAGATCACGCCAGACGCCAAGCCCTTCGCCCTTACCGAACTGTTCGACACCCTCGGCGCCGAGTTCAAGCTGCTGGCTGCCGAGAAGGGCCTGGAATTCCGCCTGCGCGGCAGCCGCCTGCGGGTGGACAGTGACATGAAACTGCTGCGCCGGGTGCTGCAGAACTTTCTTACCAACGCCCTGCGCTATGGCAAAAGCCCGATTCTGCTGGGGGCACGGCGCCAGGGCGGGCGGCTGTGGCTGGAAGTCTGGGACCGCGGCCCAGGCATCGCCGACGACAAGCTGCAGGTGATCTTCCAGGAATTCAAGCGCCTGGACAGCCACCAGACCCGTGCCGAAAAGGGCCTGGGCCTGGGCCTGGCGATCGCCGACGGCCTGTGCCGGGTGCTCGGCCACCCACTGGAAGTACGTTCATGGCCAGGCAAAGGTACGGTGTTTCGGGTCAGTGTGCCCATCGCCCGCCAGGCCGCGCCGGCACAGCCCGCCCCGCTGGAGCAGGCGAGCCAGCCGCTGGCAGGCTTGCAGGTACTGTGCGTAGACAATGAAGACAGCATTCTGATCGGCATGAACAGCCTGCTCAGCCGTTGGGGTTGCCAGGTGTCTACTGCGCGTAACCAGGCCGAATGCGCCACCTTGCTGGACCACGGCCTGCGCCCGCACCTGGCGCTGGTGGACTACCACCTGGACGACGGCGAGACCGGCACCGGGCTGATGGGCTGGCTACGTGCGCGGTTGGGTGAGCCCGTACCGGGTGTGGTGATCAGTGCCGACGGCAGCAAGGAAACCATTGCCCTGGTGCATGCGTCCGGCCTCGACTACCTGGCCAAGCCGGTCAAGCCTGCGGCCCTGCGCGCTATGCTCAATCGCCATCTGAACCTGGTTCAGTAAGCGCTTGATCGGCCAGCGCCGCGTCGGCCAGCGCCCGTTCCAGCAGGTCGGGCGGCAGGCTTTTGCTGGCGCGGGCGCCGAGCAACTTCAATTGCTCGCTGCGGCTTACCAGGTTACCGCGCCCCTCGCACAACTTGTTGCGCGCCGCAGCATAGGCTTTGTCCACCTGTTGCAGGCGACTGCCCAGCTCGTCCAGGTCCTGGATGAACAGGACGAACTTGTCGTATAGCCAGCCGGCCCGCTCGGCGATCTCCCGGGCGTTCTGGCCTTGGCGTTCCTGCTTCCAGAGGCTGTCGATCACCCGCAACGTCGCCAGCAAGGTCGTGGGGCTGACGATCACGATCTGCCGGTCGAAAGCTTCCTGGAACAGGTTCGGCTCCGCCTGCAGGGCCGCCGAGAAGGCCGCCTCGATGGGCACGAACAGCAACACGAAGTCGAGGCTGTGCAGGCCTTCGAGGCGGTTGTAATCCTTGCTCGACAAGCCTTTGACATGGCTGCGCAGCGATTGCACATGCTGCTTGAGCGCGGCCTCGTCATTGCTGGAAACGAACTGCTGGTAGGCCGTGAGGCTGACCTTGGCATCCACCACCACCTGCTTGTCGCCCGGCAGCATGATCAGCACATCGGGCTGGAAGCGCTCGCCATCGGCGCTCTTCAGGCTGACCTGGGTCTGGTACTCACGGCCCTTCTCCAGACCGGCATGCTCCAGTACCCGTTCGAGAATCAACTCGCCCCAGTTGCCCTGGGTTTTCTGGCCCTTCAGTGCCTGGGTCAGGTTGGTAGCTTCGTCGGACAGGCGCAGGTTGAGCTGTTGCAGGCGCTCCAGCTCCTTGCCCAGCGAGAAGCGCTCCCGGGCTTCCTGTTGGTAGCTCTCCTCGACCCGTTTTTCGAACGACTGGATGCGTTCCTTGAGGGGGTCGAGCAACTGGCCAAGGTGCTGCTGGCTGGTCTGGGCAAAGCGCTGCTCACGCTCGTCGAAGATCTTGGTGGCCATTTCGGCGAACTGGGCACGCAGGGTGTCACGGGCTTCTTGCAGGTCTTCGAGGCGTTGCTGGTGGCTTTCCTGCTGTTCGCGCAGTTCAGCCTCCAGGCGTGCGCTTTGCGCCTCCAGGCGGCGCAGTTCGGCTTCGCGGTTGGCGCGTTCGAGGTGCCAGGCATGGGCGGCGTCGCGGGCGTTGTCGCGGTCGATCTGCAGCAACTCCAGCTCACGACCCTGGGCGGCCAGCTGGCTCTGCTTGAGGGTATTGGCTTCGCTGAGGTCGCTGATTTCGTCGCGGCTGGCATCCAGCTGCGCTTGCAGCCCGGCCTGGGCCAACTGGGCGGCGTTGAGGCGCTCCTCCAGCAATGCCTGCTCGCCCTGCCGTGCACCCTGACGGCGCTGGAGCTGAATGATCCACCCCAGGCAGGGCAAAGCCCCTGCCACCACGCCGAGCAGAATGCTGGCCAGATCCACTGTCATGCTTACCCCGAACGCGCTGTACGAATGGGTGCAGCTTATCAGCCTTCAACCCGCAAACCACTGCCCCAGCAGCCGCCGCGCTTCCTGCGAACCTTGCCCCGCCGCAAGCTCCAGCCAGTAACGCGCCTGCGCCGGCGCGTTGTGCTGGCACAACCGCGCGTATTCCAGCTGCGCCCGCCGGTCCCCGGCCCGCGCTGCCTGGCGCAGTAACTCATGGCCAATGCGCCGGTCACGGGCATTGCCGCAATCCCGGCACAGCATTTGCCCTAGCCGGCTTTGCGCCACCACCACACCCTGGCGGGCCGGCTGCTTCAGCAGGCGGCCCGCCAGATGCTTGACCTGGGGCTTGTCACCGAGGCGCGGGCTATCGAGCAGCCACAAGGCCACTTTCAAGCTGAACCGCTCGGCGTCAGGGGGTGGTGTAGGGGCGGCGGAGTTGGCGAGGTGTTTACTGCGGAACTTCATGGCAACACGTCAGGCAATGCGAAAGGCGCGCCACTGTACGCTTTTTTTTCCGCCATGGCCTGTCGAATCCGGAACAATGAAAAAAATTTTAGATGATCTTTTCTTGACGTTCGCCGGCGAATGGTTGGGCTAGTCGTCCAGGCTTCGCGATTGTCGGACAGCTCGGCGCGTAGCTGATACGCCCGTGCTAGAGCAAGTGCCGGGGACAATCCACAGTTCCTGTGGATAACTCGGTGGACAACCCTATGACACACCCCGCAAACCCCCGTAAACTGTGGGCTTCAGTCAAACTGACGATTTTTTCACCAGCTGAAAATAGTGTTTTTTTTCATTGACTTAACCACGCAGTCAAGGCATTGGCGAAGTCGCCAGGGGTTGTTGCGGTGCTGTTACAAGCCCTGCACCGAATGTGAACAAATGCACCGTGAGCCCTCTTTTGAATGCACGCAATGGGCACATCCGTGGCGATACGGGCCATTTGCACCCTCTTCCCAGCCTGGCGAATTCAGGCCATACTGCTCGGCTACCCAATACTGACACGGTGCTTGCCAAGCGCACTCATTCACTGTACAGTCCGCCTCGTTAGTACCAAGCTGAAAGTCAATTCTGGCCCCATGTCCTTGCAGTCGCCCACCTCCCAAGTGCGGCCCTGCTGAAACCAGGACCGGCCCATTCGATGATTCACTCGCCAGCCACAGGCTGGTCAAGCACGAATCACCCGACAGATTGATCAGGATCCCACCCCGATGGCCGCGAACCTTGGCACCGGCGTGCTGCCTGCCTTCTGAAGTACCTACCAGTCAGCCCAAGCGCCCACATTTGATTGCGCCCCTCTGGCTGCCCTGTTCCAGTCAGGTTCGCTCGTCCCTTAATAATGGCGTCACTGGAACGTTTCTATCATGCACGGATCATACTCCCCGTGTTTAAAGCAGGAACATCCAACAATATGCAAACCCATCATCAGATTCAGGCTGCCATTGGCACCCTTTCCCAGGCCTTCTCGCCGTTGAAGTGCCTTATCGTTGCCCCACGCAAAGGCAGCTTCAGCTTTACCCTGGTAGACGAACACGGCGTCGCCTGCCACACCGAGCGCCTGTACCCTGAACAGTACAGCCGCAATGAACCCTTGCAGGCAGTCATTGCAAGGACTCGCCAGTCGCTCACCGCGTGAGCGGCGAATGCTGCAGTATTCATACGCTGAATCATGCCATCGTCTACCTGCCTGAACGTTCACGGCGTAATTGCCTTAGGGCATATACCCCGCAACGTCAGGCAGCAATTGATTTAAAAACAGCTCTTTACACCACGATTATCACACTACACTTCAACTCGAGCGGTACTTGCCGCTTCCGGCGGGCCTGACTCCTTCACCAGCTGCCAAGCTCCAGCGCCCGTCCGGCCCTTTACTGTTCGAGGGCATCATGGGTATTGCGGCGAATGAATTGTGTCAGTATGTGATACGGCCCACCCTGGTTTACCTGAACCGTCACTGCGCCAGCGCAGAAGCCTTGTTACTGGGCATTGCCGCCAGCCAGTCGGCACTCGGGGCTGCCTTGCACGACCGACGCGGGCACGGCCTCTACCGCATTGGCGAACACCGCCACCAAGCGCTGTGGGATAACTACCTGGCCCGTGATCCCGACCTGGCCAGCCTCGTCCGGGGCCTGGCGAGCCAGCATGCCTTCCTGGGCGGCCCGCACCTCGAGCTTACGGTCAACCTGCGATACTCCACGGCCATTGCCTGGATGCTCGTCGAAGAGCACGCCATGCCCTTGCCCGCCGCTGACGATTTACTGGCACTGGCGCGCATATGGCGTCAGATTTTCTACCCCCAAGGCCGCTTGCGCGACTTCACTCATGCTTGGCACACCTGCGTGGATCAAAGATTGCCCCAGGCATCTTGAGAAGCGTCCTACATCAAAGCCGGAAAAAAGGGAATTTTGGTCGGATTGTCCTACAAAACCGCTCTAACTCCTGCGATTGAGGCTATAGCGCGGCGCGTCATTTGTTGGTAGCTTTTCGCCCCGGAGATCCCAAGGAGTTTTCTAATAATGAAAAAAGTAATGCTCAAAACCTCCCTCGGCGTAGCCGTTGCTCTTGCATCCAGCCAACTGCTCGCCAGCGGCTTTGCATTGAACGAACAGAGCATCAGCAGCATGGGGACAGGTTTCGCGGGACGTTCTTCTTCTGCCGAAGATGCCAGCACCGTGTTTGGCAACCCGGCCGGCATGTCCCGCCTCAAACGTGAACAGTTCACCGTGGGCGGCGCAGCCGTCATCGCCAAAACCGACATTTCCGGGCCAGGCAGCAACCTCGGGGGGGAAACCGATGGTGACATGGTGCCGGTCGTTGGCGTGCCCATGGGCTACTACGTCAAACCTATCGACGACCACTGGAGCGTCGGCTTCGGTGTCTATGTGCCGTTCGGCCTGGTGACCGACTACGGCAGCGATGACGCTGCGCGCTATTGGGGCAAAAAGAGCCACGTCGAGGTCGTCACCTTCCAGCCCACCGTCAGCTACGCCTTCAACGACAAGGTCTCGATCGGTTTTGGTCCAACGATCAACCGCATCAAGGGTGAGCTGGGCTCCAGCCTGATCAACCCATTCACCCCGGGCCGCAACGATGGTGAAGTGAAAATCAAGGGTGACGATACTGCCGTTGGTTACAACATCGGCCTTATGGTGCAGGCCACCGACCGCACCCGCGTCGGCCTGACCTACCACTCGATGGTCGATTACAAGCTGGAAGGCAATACCCGCGTCAGCACCCCGCTGATCGGGCCGTTTAACGGCAACAAGTTCGATGCCAGCCTGAAGATCAAGACGCCGGAATCGGTCGACCTTTCGGTTACACACGAACTCGATGACCAGTGGACCCTGTACGCGGGCAGCACCTGGACGCGCTGGAGCCGCCTGGAAAACATCACCGTGCAGAACGATGTGCCTGCGCCACTGGCAGGTTCGGCATTCCAGACCATTACCGAGGAGCAGAACTGGCACGATACCTGGGCACACGCCATTGGTGCATCGTACAAGGTCAACAAGGAGTGGGTACTGCGTACCGGCTTTACCGTTGACCAATCGCCAACCAACAACCACGACCGTTCGCCGCGCATCCCGACAGGTGATCGCAAGGTGTTCAGCCTGGGCGCAGGCTGGAGCCCGAATGACGACATGACTATTGACGTGGCGTATTCCTACCTTTGGGAAGAAGACACCAAGGTCAACCAGGTCAGCGCAACCAAGGGCAGCTACCAGGCCAAGTACGAGAACAGCGCGCACGGTGTTGGTGCGTCGCTTACCTATCGTTTCTGACGGTACGCGCTGCCTGAAACAAACCGCCCTCGCGGTTGATGCCTGTCAGTTAAGCGTTACTGGGGCTGCTTTGCAGCCCTTCGCGGGCACGCCCGCTCCCACAGGTTTGGCGCTGAACTCAAGAAAAGCGCGATTCCCTGTGGGAGCGGGCGTGCCCGCGAAGGGTCGCAAAGCGGCCCCAAATTACTTAACTGACTGGCATTACCCTCGTGGCGGTTTTTCACGTCTGGACTTGCCAGGTGTCAGCCAGGTGTTCACGCAGGTACGCCGTGAACACGCGCACAGCAGGCGTCATGGCAAAGCGGTCCGCCAGGCACAGGTAGATGTCCATCGGCTCGGTCTGGGCGTATGCCTGGCCGTTGTCGCTGTATTCAAACAACGGCACCAGCGCACCTGAAGCCAGATGTGGCCGCACGATGAATTCGGCCAGGCGGGTAATACCACCATCATGCACGGCCATGTGGGTCAGCGCATCGATGTCGTCGCTGATGAGCACGTTGCCGAACACCGGCTCGAAGCGCAGCCCGTCGCGCATAAACCCCCACCGTAGCAGGCGGCCGTCCACCGGGTAGCGGAACACCAGGCACCGGTGATCGCGCAGAGCCTCAGGCGTGCTTGGTAGGCCGGCGCTTCGCAAGTAGCCGGGGGAGGCGCAGCAAATGAACGGGATACGGGCGATGTGCCGGGCCAGCAGCTGCTCTTCCAACTGCGGGGTGATGCGCAGGCTCACATCGACATCTTCACGGGCATGGTTGACGCGGCGATCGGTCGTTACCAATTCTATCGAAAGCAGTGGGTAACGGGCGCTGAATGCGGGTATCAGGGGAGCCAGTACATGGCGACCGAAGGCCGAGGTCGAAGCAATGCACAGTCGGCCCTGGGGTTCACTGTCTGGGGTGGTGATGGCCTGCTCGGCTTCGGCAAGGTCACGTTCGATATGGCTGACACGTTGGTAGTACTGGTTGCCTGCGGGTGTCAGGGACATGCTACGGGTTGTGCGGGTAAGCAGGCGCACTTGCAGGTGGCTTTCCAGGCGGGCGAGGTTCTGGCTGACCGCGGCCGGGGTGAGGCCGAGGTTACGGGCGCCAGCGGCAATGCTGCCGGCTTCGACGACCTTGATGAAGCAACGGATGGCGTTGAGCAGGTCCATGTAGTGGCCCTTGATTCGTAAGCATCTCTTTATAAAGAACTCAGTATTGCTGGTCTACTGCTGCCATTGCGAGGGTTGCTAGCCTGCGGCTGCACTTAACTTCAAGGAGTACGCATGAACGATCTGTCCCCCACCCGCCGCCGCCGCAAATTGCACCCCGTTGCCACGCCCTATGTTTTCGCGTTCTACATGTCTTCGATCATGGCGTTATTGATGAGCTTTGTTATTACAGCAGCGAACGCTGGGGTTACCCCGGACTACCTGAGCAATGTATTGAAGGCCTATCAGTTGGCGATGCCGGTGGCGTTTGTCTGTGTATTGATGGTGAGGCCGGTGGTTGTACGGCTGGTGGCGATCACGGTGCATGCCAAGTGAGGTCGCCTACCGCTGGCACAGGTGGCGCTGGCCCACCTCTTCAACCCCCGCACAGCTTTTGATCTGGCTTTTGATCTGGCTGTTGATCTTGATCTTGATCTTGATCTTGATCTTGATCTTGATCTTGATCTTCGCGACTTCAGGAGGCCGAGCGGAGGGCATGCGGAGGGAGGTGAC